>NZ_JAEVHJ010000184.1:0-13280 GCF_016802855.1 Micromonospora sp. ATA51
CGCCGGCTGCCCACCCATGGTTCGACGCCGTCCCACGCGCGGTGTTCGCCAGCGGCTGCCGCGAGCCCCTCGAAGTGGGTGTCGTAGATGTGTTGGGCCGTCGCCGTCCGGCACGACAGCTCCCGCGCGTCAGCCGCGCCGAGCGGGAGGTGCCGCAGCCCGAGCAGCGCGGCGACGCCGTCCCGTTCCTGGGCGACGAGGCGGTCGACCCGGCGGCCGATCTGCTGGTGCAGGGCGTCGCGGGTGTCGAGCAGCCGCCGGTGGGCGGCGTGCACGGCGGGGCGCAGCGCGTCGGTCACGCCGGCGGTGGCGATGGCGCGCAGGATGCCGACGTCGCGCAGCCCGCCGGCGGCCTCCTTCAGGTCACCTTCCAGGAGGAAGCCAGTTCGCCGTGGGTCTCCCAGCGGGCGGCGGTGATCTCCCGCAGGCGCGGGAGCTGCCGGACGGCGGTGCGCCGCCAGTGGTCGGCGGCGGTTCGGATGAGCTGGTCGGCGAGGGCCTGGTCGCCGGCGACGTGGCGGGCGTCGAGCAGGCCGAGCGCGACCTTAACGTCGTCCTGGGCGACGGAGAGCGCCTCGGCGACGGTACGGACGGAGTGGTCGAGCCGCAGCCCGGCGTCCCAGATCGGGTACCAGAGCGAGGCGGCCAGCCGGTCGACGCCGGGCACCCCGGCGTGCAGCAGCACCAGGTCGAGATCCCCGTACGGCGCGCACTGCCGCCGCCCCAGTCCCCCGACCGCCACCAGGGCGACCCCCTCCCGCCGCCCAGGGAACACCGACGCCAACCAGCCGTCGACCGCGTCCGCCCGCGCCCGCCGCGCCTCCGCCCCGATCCCCCCGGGTACGCCGACGACCTCGTTGTTCAAGAAGTTCGCGTCACCGTCGCCGGGGTGTCCCGACGCGTTCTCCTTGATCAACGAGGTCATCGGGACGTCCTCAGAGGGCGTCGAGGCCGCGCTCGCCGGTGCGGACCCGGACGACCTCCTCGACGGCGGTCACCCAGACCTTGCCGTCGCCGATCTTGCCGGTCCGGGCCGCCGCCACGATGGCGTCGACGATCTTCTCGACGTCCATCTCGTCGGTGAGCACCTCGACCCGGATCTTGGGCAGGAACTCGACCGTGTACTCGGCACCCCGGTAGACCTCGGTATGCCCCTTCTGCCGGCCGTACCCCTGGACCTCGCTGACGGTCAGGCCGGCCACGCCGAGGGCGTGCAGGGCCTCCTTCACCGCGTCCAGCTGGTACGGCTTGATGACCGCGGTCACCAGTTTCATCCGAGTCGCGGCGTGGCAACCCGGCCGTTCAGGGCCGGGAGGAAACGCCGCTCCCTCCCTCCGGCGATCGTCCTACACAAATGGATAATAGAATGTTGCCTATGGGTGATGCGGTGAAGCGAACGTACAAGTACCGCTGTTACCCGTCCCCCGAGCAGGCTGAGCAGCTCAACCGCACCTTCGGCTGCGTTCGGAAGGTCTACAACTTGGCCCTCGACGCCCGCACCCGAGCATGGTCCGTGGATCGGCAGAGCACCACCTACGTGCAAACCTCGGCCTGGCTGACCGAGTGGAAACGCACCGATGAACTCGCTTTCCTGAATGAGGTCAGCTCGGTGCCGCTCCAGCAGGCTTTGCGGCATCTTCAGGCGGCGTTCGCCGCGTTCTGGGACCAGCGGTCCCGCTACCCCCGATTCAAGTCCAAGCGCAGGTCGAGAGCGTCGGCGGAGTACACCCGCTCGGCGTTCCGCTGGCGTAACAGGCAGCTCACTCTGGCCAAAATGGACGCTCCGCTGGCGATCGTTTGGTCCCGTCCACTGCCCGAGGGGGCACAGCTGTCGACGGTCACGGTGTCCCGGGATGCCGCCGGGCGGTGGTTCGTGGCCCTGCTGGTCGAAGATCCGACCATCAAGACGCTGTCGCCGGTGGACTCGGCGGTCGGGGTGGATGCGGGGATCACCAGTCTGGTCACCCTCTCCACCGGGGAGAAGGTCACGAACCCGCGGCACGAACGCGCCGATCGGCGCAAACTCGCTAAAGCCCAGCGGGAGCTGTCCCACAAGGCCAAGGACTCCCGCAACCGGGCCAAGGCCAGGTTGAAGGTGGCCCGGATCCATGCCCGCATCGCCGATCGGCGCCGCGACCTGCTGCACAAGCTGAGCACCCGACTCGTCCGCGAGAACCAAACGGTCGTGATCGAAGACCTCAGCGTGCGCAGCATGCTGCGAAACCAAAGCCTGGCCCGGGTGATCTCCGACGCGGCCTGGTCCGGCCTCCGCAGTATGATCGAGTACAAGGCCGCCTGGTACGGCCGGCAGGTGATCACCGTCGACCGGTGGTACCCGTCGTCCAAGACCTGCTCGACGTGCGGCCAGATCAACACCTCCATGCCGCTGTCGGTCCGCTCGTGGACGTGCTCCGGCTGCTGCACGACCCACGACCGGGACATCAATGCAGCGAAGAACATCCTCGCCGCCGGGCTGGCGGAGAGGTGAAACGCCTGCGGAGCTGACGTAAGACCCCACGGGAGTCCTCCCTACGGCAGTCGGTGATGAAACAGGAACTCTCACCGGTGACGGCGGGAATTCTGGTCTCCAGGGCCGGAAGGATGTCAAGTCCAACCCCTCCATCCAGGACCCCCCGGACCCAGGAACGTCAGCCGGCGACCTTCTCGCCCACCGGCGCGGCGGCCGGTTCGGCGGCGGCCTCCGGCGTCGGCTTCCCGGCACCCGGGGTGAGCCCGGCCATCGCGAACGCTCCGCCGCCGCTACTGCCGTGGTGGGCGAGAGGTCGTACGCGCTCTCCGCGTGCTCGGCGACGTCGATGCCGCCGACCTCGTCCTCGGTGCCGGTCCGCAGCCCGATCAGCGCCTTGACCGCAAGCGCGATCAGCACGGCCACCCCGAAGGAGTAGACCGAGACGATCCCGCTGGCCAGCGCCTGCCGGCCGAGCTGGGTGACCCCGCCACCGTAGAACAGGCCCTCGCTCGCGCCGAGGCCCTCGATGGCGGAGTTGACCTGGAGGGTGGCGAAGAGGCCGATGAACAGCGACCCGATCCAGCCGGCGACGAAGTGCACGCCGACCACGTCGAGCGAGTCGTCGAAGCCGAACCGGTACTTCAGGCTCACCGCGACGGCGCAGACCGCGCCGGCGATCAGACCGAGCAGGACCGACGGGAGCGGGGCGATGAAGCCACAGGCCGGGGTGATCGCCACCAGGCCGGCGATGGCGCCGGAGGAGGCACCGACCAGGGTCGGCTTCTTGCTGCGCACCCACTCCACCAGGACCCAGCCGAGCACACCGGCGGCCGTGGCGACCTGGGTGTTGACGAAGGCCACCGCGGTGGTGCCGTCGACGGTCAGCTCCGAGCCGGCGTTGAAGCCGAACCAGCCGAACCAGAGCAGGCCGCGCCGAGCGCCACGAACGGGATGTTGTGCGGCTTGAAGCTCTCCCGGGGCCAGCCCACCCGCTTGCCGAGCACCAGGACCAGGCCGAGCGCGGCGGCGCCGGCGTTGATGTGGACCGCGGTGCCACCGGCGAAGTCCAGCGCCTTGATCTTGGAGCCGATGAAGCCGCCGCCCCAGACCCAGTGCGCGACCGGCACGTAGACCAGGGTGAACCAGGCGAAGGCGAAGAGCAACCAGCCGGAGAACTTCAGCCGGTCGGAGACCGCGCCGGAGATCAGGGCCACGGTGATGACGGCGAACATCATCTGGAAGACCATGAAGACGTACGTGGGGATGCCGGTCCCCGCGCCGAGGAACAGCCACTCCTCGCCGATGAAGTTCGTCTGCGTGCCGAAGTACTGGGTGAAGCTGCCGATCACGTTGTTGGCCCCGGCGCTGTCGTTGGTGCCGAACGCCAGGGTGAAGCCGTAGATGACCCAAAGTACGGAGATGAGCCCGATCGCGGAGAAGCTCATCATCATCATGTTGAGTACGCCCTTGGACCGGTTGAGGCCGCCGTAGAACAGGGCCAGACCGGGCGTCATGAGCAGCACGAGCGCAGACGACAAGAGCAACCAGGCGGTGTTGCCGGTGTTGATCTCCACGCTGCCTCCTCTCGGTGTGGAAGTCCTCCCTCCGACTGAGACCTGGCAGCGTCGCCCGTCAGCCGGTTGCGCGGAAGCTTCGTCGCCGGCTGTTTCACTCAACGACCCCGGCCGATTTCCGGTCCGTGACGGTGTGTTTCGGACGTGTGAAGAAACCCGCACAGCCGCCGGGATGGGCGGCGGTGGATCGGCCGTACGGCGGGCGTCGATGGCCGGGCGACCACCGACGCCCCGCGACCCGGCCGATCAGCGCAGCGCGTACTCCAGGGCGTGCCGCTCGTAGTCGAGCAGCCGCAGGTCGCGCATCGGGCGGCGGAGGTGCCCCTTGTGCACGATCCGGACGAACGCCGGGTCCCCGGCCGCGGCCATCCGGCGGATGCCCTCCACGTGGTCGACGATCCGCTTGCGGACGGTCCGGATCAGCCGGTGCCGGTCCCGCGGGATCAGCCCGTACGCGTCGGCGAACAGGCGCAGCCGGCGCGGCCGGTCGGGGTGCTTCCAGCCGAGGGTGATCGAGTCCCGGTCGGCGAAGATCGGCACCCAGGTCCAGGCCGCGTACGCCACGTCGTAGATCCGCGCGCCGGGCGAGGCGAGGTCGAAGTCGATCAGCCCCAGGGTGCCGTCGGGCCGCCAGATCACGTTGTGCGGGGCGGCGTCGTGGTGGCAGATCACCTCGGTGTCCGGCGGGGGCGGGCCGAACGAGCGCCAGACCGCCCCCGGCGGCGGGGTGAAGCCGTACTGGGCGTCGTGGAACATCCGCAGCATGGTGGCCACGGTCACCAGCGCCTCGTCGGTGACCCAGTGCGGGGCGAGCGGGTACTCCCCGCACTCCCCCTCCAGGTACGACAGGACCTCCCGGTTGCGCTCGTCCATGCCCAGGGCGCGGGGCGCGCCGGTGAACCCGACGTACTCCAGGTGGCGCAGCAGGGCGTGCACGGAGGGCGTCCAGGGCCCGGCGTTGCGCCGGACCGTGTCGCCCACCCGGACCACGGTGCTCACGTTCCCGCCGTGCAGCGGGATCTCCTGCGAAGTCACGTACGGTCTCCCGAGGCGCGGCGACGGGTGGCTGGGTTCGCGCCACCCCGCCCAGGCGCGATCGTCAGTCGTCACTCGAGGTTACGCGTCCCGGGCGAGCGGCTCGGTGCCGAGCAGCGCGTCGACGAACTGCGCCGGGTCGAACGGGGCCAGGTCGTCCGGGCCCTCGCCGAGGCCGACCAGCTTGACCGGGATGCCGAGCTTGCGCTGCACGGCGATCACGATGCCGCCCTTGGCCGTCCCGTCGAGCTTGGTCAGCACCACCCCGGTCACGTTGACCACCTCGGTGAAGACCCGGGCCTGCTCCAGGCCGTTCTGCCCGGTGGTGGCGTCCAGCACCAGCAGGGTCTCGTCGATCGGGCCGTGCTTCTCCACCACCCGCTTGACCTTGCCCAGCTCGTCCATCAGGCCGACCTTGTTCTGCAGGCGGCCGGCGGTGTCGATCAGCACGGTGTCGACCTGGGTGTCGATGCCGCGCTTGACCGCGTCGAAGGCGACGCTGGCCGGATCGGCCGCCTCGGGCCCGCGGACGGTCTCCGCGCCGACCCGGCCGCCCCAGGTCTCCAGCTGGTCGGCGGCGGCGGCCCGGAAGGTGTCGGCGGCGCCGAGCAGCACCGAGTGTCCGTCGGCGATCAGCACCCGGGCGATCTTGCCGCAGGTGGTGGTCTTGCCGGCGCCGTTGACCCCGACGACCAGCAGCACCCCCGGCATGCCCACCTTCGGGTCGGCGTTCAGCGACCGGTCCAGCGTCGGGTCGAGGGCGTTGACCAGTTCGGCGGCGAGCAGGGCGCGCAGCTCGCCGGCGGAGCGGGTGCCGAGCACCCGGGTCCGCTCCCGGAGCCGGTCGACGATCTCCCGGGTGGCGTCGATGCCGACATCGGCCGTGATCAGGCTGTCCTCGATCTCCTCCCAGGCGTCCTCGTCCAGGTGGTCGCGGCTGAGCAGGCCGAGCAGGCCCTTGCCGAAGGCGTTCTGCGAGCGGGACAGCCGGGAGCGCAGCCGGACCAGCCGGCCGGCGGTGGGCTCGGGGACCTCGACGGCGGGCGCGGGCGGCGCCTCGACCACCGGTGGCGGTGCGACCAGGACTCCGGTGGTGAGGTCGGACTCCGCCGCTTCGACCGGCGGACCGGCCAGGTCCTCCTCGGCCCGGGTGTCGACCTCGGTCTCGGGCAGCGGCGGCTCCGGCCGCCGGCGCAGCCGGGGCACCACCAGCCCGAGGGCACCGAGGATCAGCACCCCGAGCAGGGCGAGCGCGATGAGGAGGTATTCCATCATGCCGAAATCCTGTCAGATGCCGGCGACGGCGTCTCATCGACCGCACCGGCCGGGGGTGCCGGCCGGCGGTAGGCTCGACGCCAGCCAGCTGTGGCGCGACCGCCGGCCGGGTAGTAAAGATGAAGTCCGCTCACCTCGGAGGTCGACCATGCCCAGCGCGCGCCTGCTCATCGGTCCGTTGCTGCGGCGGGTCGTCGGCACGCGGGCCACCGTCTGGGTCGAGACCAGCGCGCCCGCCGTGGTCACCGTCCGCACGGCCGACGGGGCCGCCGGGACCGCGCCGACCTTCTCCGCGTACGACCACCACTACGCGATCGTCGTGGTGGCGGGGCTCACCCCGGACAGCGCGACCAGCTACGAGGTGCTGATCGACGACGAGGTCGTCTGGCCGGTGCCGGAGAGCGGCTTCCCGGCCAGCGTCATCCGGACCCGGGCGGCCGACGACCGGGACCAGCCGGTGACCCTGATCTTCGGCTCGTGCCGGGAGACCACCCAGCACGCCACGGCCCGCAAGCTGCCCCCGGACGCGCTCGACGCGTACGCCCGGCGGCTGATCGCCGACCCGGACCGGGCCGCCCGGCCGGACCTGCTGGTGCTCCTCGGCGACCAGGTCTACGCCGACGTCACCTCGCCGACCGTGCGGCGGCTGCTCAAGCGGCGTCGCCGGCGGCCGAAGGAGGCCCCGGCGACCCAGGTGGTCAGCTTCGACGAGTACACCAAGCTCTACCTGGAGTCCTGGCGCGACCCGGAGATCCGCTGGCTGCTCTCCACCGTGCCGAGCGTGATGATCTTCGACGACCACGAGATCATCGACGACTGGAACACCTCAGCCGACTGGCGGGCGGACATGCGCCAGCAGCCGTGGTGGGCCGAGCGGATCCGCAGCGGGCTCGCCTCGTACTGGGTCTACCAGCACCTGGGCAACCTCGCCCCGGACGAGATCGCCGCCGACCCGCTCTATGCGAAGGTGAGCGCGGCCGAGGACGCCACGAGCGTGTTGCAGGAGTTCGGCGAGCGGGTCGACACCGAGGCCGACGTCGCCCACGACACCGAACGCTGGCGCGCCGTGCAGTACCAGTGGAGCTACGCGCTGGACCTGGGCCGCACCCGCCTGGTGATGCTGGACAACCGGTCCAGCCGGGTGCTCGACCCGGGCAACCGGGCGATGCTGCCGCCGGGCGAGTGGTCGTGGTTCCTCGACCGGGCACACGGCGTGTACGACCACCTGGTGGTCGGCGCCTCGCTGCCCTGGCTGCTGCCGCCGGGCATCCACCACGTGGAGGCCTGGAACGAACGGCTGGCCGACTCCCGCCGGCCGTGGGTGGCCCGCCTCTCCGAGCAGGTGCGCCGGGCCCTGGACCTCGAGCACTGGGCGTCCTTCGGCCGCAGCTTCGAGGCGCTGGGCGAGCTGTTCGCCCGGCTCGGCAGCGGCACCCCGGGGCGCCCCGGCGACCGGGTCGGCGCCGGGCCGGCGTACGCCCCACCGGCCTCGATCAGCGTGCTCGGCGGTGACGTGCACCACTCGTACGTGGCCCGGGTCCTCTTCCCCGACCCGGCCGTCCGCACCCCGGTGCACCAGCTCACCTGCTCCCCCATCCACAACCAGGTGCCGGCCGCGATGCGCCCGCTGATGAAGCTGGGCTGGTCGCCCGGCCCGGCGGCGGCCACCCGCGCCCTGGCCCGCTCGGCCGGGGTGCGCCGCCCGGCGGTGCGGTGGAAGAGGCTGGCCGGGCCGTACTTCGGCAACGCGGTGGCCACGCTGACCCACCGCGGCCGCTCGGCCGAGGTGATGATCGAGGGCACCACGAGCGACGGCCGGCTCCGCACCGTGGCGCAGCGCCGGCTCACCGACGCGGCCTGAGTACGCTCGCTGCCGTGGACGAGCACCTGCCGGAGACGCTGCGCGCGGTGGAGGACGAGCTGGCCGCGTTGCTGCGCCGCGGGCGGGCGCTGTCCTGGGAGATCGCCCGGGAGGTGCATCCCAACCTGGAGCCGAACGCGTACGGCCTGCTGCTCTGGCTGCGGCGCTGCGGCTCGATCCGGCTGACCGAGCTGGCCGTCCGGCTCGGCATCGGCAAGGGGACGCTCAGCCGGCAGATCCACGGCCTCGAGGGGCTCGGCCTGGTGCGTCGCGACCCGGATCCGGGCGACCGGCGGGCGGCCCAGATCAGCCTCACCGAGGAGGGCACCCGCCGGTTCGACGCGGCCCGGTCGGCCCGGCTCGGGCAGATGCGGCACACGATGGAGAGCTGGCCGAGGCGGGACGTCGAGGAGTTCGCCCGGCTGCTGCACCGGTTCAACGAGACCTTCTGAGCCATTTCCGGCGGGAATAAGACCTGCGCCACGTCAGGTTGTTGCTTGAGGCAACCAACCCGTACGGTTGCCTGGAGCAATCTTCTCCCCGACTTCCACCCGGAGGCACCCCACGATGAGCCAGGCGACAGCGCCCACCCGGGCGACCGCCGTGGACATGAACCACCGGCAGATCCTGGAGGCCCTCTCCGGCCTGCTGCTGGGCATGTTCGTCGCGATCCTCTCCTCCACGGTCGTCTCGAACGCGCTGCCGCGGATCATCACCGAACTGCACGGCGGCCAGTCCGCGTACACCTGGGTGGTCACCTCGACGCTGCTGGCCACCACCGCGACCACCCCGATCTGGGGCAAGCTGGCCGACCTGACCAGCAAGAAACTCCTGGTCCAGCTCGCCCTGACGGTGTTCGTGCTGGGCTCGGTGCTGGCCGGGCTCTCCCAGTCCACCGGGCAGCTCATCGCCTGCCGGGTGCTCCAGGGCGTCGGCGCCGGTGGTCTGACCGCGCTCGCCCAGGTGATCATGGCGTCGATGATCGCGCCACGGGAGCGGGGCCGCTACAGCGGCTACCTCGGCGCGGTGATGGCCGTCGGCACCATCGGCGGCCCGCTGATCGGCGGCGTGATCGTGGACACCGACTGGCTCGGCTGGCGCTGGTGCTTCTACGTGGGCGTGCCGTTCGCGATCCTCGCCCTGATCGTGCTCCAGAAGACCCTGCACCTGCCGGTGGTCAAGCGGGAGGTGAAGATCGACTGGTGGGGCGCGACGCTGATCACCGCGGCCGTCTCGCTGCTGCTCGTCTGGGTCAGCCTCGCCGGCGACAAGTACGACTGGATCTCCTGGCAGACCGGCGTCATGGTGGTCGGCGCGCTGCTGCTCGGCGTGCTCGCCGTCCGGGTGGAGAACCGGGCCAGCGAGCCGATGATCCCGCCGCGGCTGTTCCGCAACCGCACCATCACCCTCGCCGTGGTGGCCAGCATCGCGGTCGGCGTCGGCATGTTCGGCGCCTCGGTCTTCCTCGGCCAGTACTTCCAGATCAGCCGCGGCGAGAGCCCGACCATGTCCGGCCTGATGACCCTGCCGATGATCGGCGGCCTGCTGGTCTCCTCCACGCTCGTCGGCCGGATCATCACCAACACCGGCCGGTGGAAACGGTACCTGGTCGCCGGCTCGGCCCTGCTCACCGCCGGCTTCGCGTTGATGGGCACGCTCCGCTACGACACCCCGTACTGGCAGCTCAGCATCTACATGGCGCTGATCGGCATCGGGGTCGGCATGACCATGCAGAACCTGGTCCTCGCCGTGCAGAACACCGTGGGCCCGCACGAGCTCGGCGCCGCCAGCTCGGTGGTCGCCTTCTTCCGCAGCCTCGGCGGCGCGATCGGCGTCAGCGTGCTCGGCGCGGTACTCGGCCACAAGGTCAAGGACTACATCGCCGACGGCCTGGCCGGGCTCGGCATCCCGAGCGCCGGCTCGGGCAGCGGCGGAGTCCTGCCGAACGTGCACACCCTGCCGGCCCCGATCCGGACGGTGATCGAGTCCGCGTACGGGCACGGCGCCGGGGACATCTTCCTGGCCGCCGCCCCGTTCGGGCTGATCGCCCTGATCGCGGTCTGCTTCATCAAGGAGGTGCCGCTGCGCCGGCACAACGGTGACCCGCTGACCGACGAGGTCGAGCGCGAGTCCACCGTGGCCGCCGGCGGCGGGGCCTCCGTGGTACGGACCGGCGTGCAGGACTGACCCGATGAGCATCCCGGTCGATCGTGAGGAGTACGGCCCGGAGGCCCGTCCCCTGCCGTTCGAACGCGGCACCGACGGGCCCCGGGTGGTCCTGGTCGGCGTGGACGGCACCCGGACCTCGCTGCGTGCCGCCTCGTACGCGGCGGGACTGGCCCGCCGGCAGGGCGCCGGGCTGGTCGTGGTCTTCGTCAGCTCCCCCGCCGCCTACACCGGACTGATCTCCGGCGTGGTGGCGGGGGCGGTGCAGCAGACCCACGACGAGCTCGCCGCCGAGCTGCGCGAGGAGTGCCGGCGCGGGGCCGAGGAACTGGGCCTGCCGGTGACGTTCCTGTGCCGGCGCGGCGACGCGTACACCGAGCTCTGCAAGGCGGCCGACGAGACCGCGCGGACCTGGTCGTGGTGGGGTCGTCGGAGCAGGCCGGGCACCGCCTGGTCGGCTCGGTCGCCACCCGGCTGGTCCGCACCGGCCGCTGGCCGGTCGTCGTGGTGCCCTGATATTGCGTCGCGGCTGTCGGACCCGCCGACCAGGATGGCCGGCATGACCTGGAGAGCGCCGGAGATCACCCGGACCAACGAACCGTACGTCGCCGACGAGCGGACCATGCTGGAAGGCTGGCTCGACTACCACCGGCAGACCCTGCTGATGAAGTGCGCCGGCCTCACCGCCGAACAGTTGAAGACCCCCAGCGTGGAGCCGTCGGGGCTGACCCTGCTCGGCCTGGTCCGGCACATGGCGGACGTGGAGCGCTGGTGGTTCCGGATCCGGGCCGCCGGCCAGGACATCGCCGGCCTCTACGACGCCGAGGAGGACCCGGACGCCGACCTCAACGCCGTCGCCGACGCCGACCCGGAAGCCACCTTCGCCACCTTCGCCGCGGAGGTCGAGGCCGCCCGGGCCGCCGCCGCGGACCTCTCGCTGGACGACACCTTCCTGCGTCGCCGCCCCGACGGCAGCGCCGACGAGATGAACGTCCGCTGGGTGTACGTGCACATGATCGAGGAGTACGCCCGGCACAACGGCCACGCCGACCTGATCCGCGAACGCATCGACGCGTCACCGGCGACTGACGCGTGATCCACTCCAGGTCGCGAGGTGGCGGTGTCGTCCCGATCGGGCTGCCGCCACCTCGGCGAGACGGAGTCGCCTCAGTACGCCAGCGCCGCCCGCAGGTAGCGCAGGTCGTCCGGGCCGCCCCAGCGAAGCGCGGAGAGCCCGGCGGCGCGGGCGCCGCGGACGGCCCGGTCCTCGTCGTCGGTGAAGAGCACCCGGGCCGGCGGGGTCTCCAGCGCCGCACAGGCCGCCTCGAAGTACTCCTTGGCCGGCTTGTGCACGCCGATCACCGAGGAGTTGACGACAACGTCCAGCTCTTCGGTGAGGCCGAGCGCGGCGATGTCCGCGTCGAGCAGGTCGGTGGCGTTGGTGCCCAACCCCACCCGTACGCCGGCCGCCCGAACCTCGCGGAGGAACGCGAGCACGTCCTGGTCGACCTCGCCCCGGTAGCGCTGCCACTCCTCGACGGCCGCGCGGGCCCGTGCGGGGTCGCCCACCGAGGGGGTGAGCGCCTCGGCCACGCTGGTCATCCACTCGGCGTGGCTGACCTTGCCGGTGAGCACCGGCTGGAGCAGGCCCCAGGACATGGCGATCTCACCGAGGACGCCGTTGGGGAGCCCGTAGTCCCGCTCGACGCCGGCGGCCACCGCCGGGTCCCAGCGGCGCAGCACGCCATCGAAGTCCACCAGGAGCGCCGTCGCGCGTTCCCGAGCCACTAGTCGTTCTCCTCGCCGCGGCCAGGCCGCTCGTCGTCCTCGGTCCGGTTGAGCCGTTGGCTGATCACCTGGGTGACCCCGCTGCGCATGGTCACCCCGTAGAGCGCGTCGGCGATCTCCATCGTCCGCTTCTGGTGGGTGATGACGATCAGCTGACTCTTCTCCCGCAACTGTGCCAGCAGCGTGATCAGGCGTCCCAGGTTCACGTCGTCGAGGGCCGCCTCCACCTCGTCCATGATGTAGAACGGGCTGGGCCGGGCGCGGAAGATCGCCACCAGCATCGCCACCGCGGTCAGCGACCGCTCGCCGCCGGAGAGCAGCGACAGCCGCTTGATCTTCTTGCCCGGCGGCCGGGCCTCGACCTCCACGCCGGTGGCGAGCAGGTCCTCCGGGTCGGTGAGGATCAACCGGCCCTCGCCACCGGGGAAGAGCACGGTGAAGACCTGCTCGAACTCCCGGGCGGTGTCGGCGAACGCGCTGGCGAAGACCTCCAGGATCCGGTCGTCCACGTCCTTGACCACCGTGAGCAGGTCCCGCCGGGTGGCCTTGAGGTCCTCCAACTGCTCGGAGAGGAACTTGTAGCGCTCCTCCAGCGCGGCGAACTCCTCCAGCGCGAGCGGGTTGACCTTGCCCAGCAGGGCCAGCTCCCGTTCCGCCTTGGCGGCCCGCTTCTCCTGCACCGGCCGCTCGTACCGGACCGGCTCGGGCACCGGCAGGCCGTCCCGTTCGGCCGCCGCCACGTCCACCTGGGTGGGCGGGACGAGCTGGGCCGGGCCGTACTCGGCGACCAGGGTCTCCACGTCCAGGCCGAAGTCCTCGGCGGCCTTGGCCTCCAACTGCTCGATGCGCAGCCGCTGCTCGGCGCGGGCCACCTCGTCCCGGTGCACCTGGCTGGTGAGCCGCTCCAGCTCCGCGCCGAGCCGCTTGGCCGCACCGCGTACCTCCTGGAGCTCCGCCTCGCGGGCGGCGCGCTCGCGGGCGACGCCGTCGCGGTGCTCCTCGGCCCGGGCGATGGACTCGGTGAGCCGGGTCAGGGCCTCGCGGGCGCCGCCGGACCACGGCCCGGGCGATCGCCGCGCCACGGGTCCGGGCCGCCCGCCGGCCGCCGCGC
>NZ_JAEVHJ010000185.1:0-13194 GCF_016802855.1 Micromonospora sp. ATA51
CGGACGCGTCGCGTCGGCGGCCGTCGCGCCGCAGCGGGCTGGGCCGCCCCGGCTGACGCGGGCACCGGCTGCGGCGTCCCGGACGGTGCCGGTGCGGTCGCGGGCGGGGCCGGCGTGGCGGAGGGCTCCTCCTCGGCCGTCGCCGCGTCGCCGGAGCCCGTCGCCGTCAGGGCGGCGGTCGGCTGTGCGGACGTACCGGTGGCGGACGTGGAGCCCTCGGCCGTGACCCACGGGACGACCGGGACCGGGGCGGCCGTCCCCTCGCCGGCGGGGGCCGGGACCAGCGGCAGGAAGACGGCGTAGCCGCGGGTGCCGGCCGGGACGGTGACCGGAATGGCCCAGGCGGGCTGGCCCTCCTGGCCGGGCCACACCAGCCCGGGCGGTGCCCCGTCGGTGGTGGGCATGACGAGCAGGTACGGCGTGGCGTCGGCGGGTGCGTCGCCACCCGTCGGCCCGGCCGCCGGGGCGGTCCGGGGGGAATCTGACGCCGGTGGCGGCTCGGACACGGGACGCTCCTTGATCACGGGGTGTCGTCACTGTAGGGCCAGACCCGTGCCGGCCGCCGCCCCGCGGGCGGCCGTCCGCACCGGATCGACCGTTCGGCCGACCCGCGTCGCCGCGCTGCGCGGGAAGTAGCGGAGCCGCGACCCGTCCGGGCAACCGTCGAACCTTTGCCGCGCCCCGCCCGTACCTCTGCCCGGGAGGTCGATCACAATGGCCGTACGCCGAATGCTCGCCGCCGTTTCCGCCGTCGCCGCGACCCTGCTGCTCACCGCCGCGCCCGCCGCCGCGCACGGCGCACCGACCAACCCGCTCAGCCGGGCGGCGGCCTGCGGCCCGGAGGGTGGCCGGGCGGCGACGCCGGCCTGCCGTGCGGCGATCGCGGCCGGTGCCGCCGTACGGGAGTGGGACAACATCCGGGTCGCCCGGATCGACGGCCGGGACCGGGAGCGGATCCCCGACGGTGAGCTGTGCAGCGGCGGGCTGTCGGCGTACCGGGGGCTGGACCTGGCCCGTACCGACTGGCCGGCGACGACGCTGACCTCCGGTGGCCGGTACACCTTCACGTACCGGACCACGATCCCGCACAAGGGCACGTTCCGGCTCTACGCGACCACCGCTTCCTACGACCCGAGCCGGCGGCTGACCTGGGCGGACCTCGAGACCCGGCCGTTCCTGACGGCCACCGACCCGCCGATCCGCGCCGGCGCGTACCAGATGTCGGGGCGGCTGCCCGCGGGCCGCAGCGGCCGGCACCTGATCTACATCATCTCGCAGAACTCCGACACCCAGGACACCTACTACTCCTGCTCCGACGTGGTGTTCCGGTCGTCCTCCGGCACCGCCTCCGGCGCCCGTGGCGGCCCGTCGGCCAGCCCGGCCGCCCCCACGAAGCGGGCTGCCCCGGGTTCCATCCCACCGGCCGTTCCACCGGCCGTTCCACCGGCCGTTCCACCGGCCGTTCCACCGGCCGTTCCACCGGCCGTTCCACCGGCCGTTCCACCGGCCGTTCCACCGGCCCGCGCGCCGGCGGCGGAGGCCGGGGTGCCGGTCGCCTCGGTGACCGACCTCGGCGGCGTCCGCTGGCCGCTGGTGGCCGGGTCCGCCGCGGTCGTCACCGTGCTGCTGGCGGCCACCGTCGGGATGCGGCTGCGCCGGGCCGGCAGCGTCCCGGTCGGCCGTCCCTGCGAGGTACGCAACCACCGCGCCGGCCGGCGCCGGATCTGGTGAGCCCGGTCAGTCCCCGGAGTAGCCGCAGAAGTGCAGCTCGGCCGGGTCGCCGGCGGTGTCGTACAGCACGACGCACCGGCTCATCCACCGTCCCCGGACGAGATCGTCGAGCGCGTCCAGGTGCTCCCGGGTGGGCCGGTCCGTGCCGGTCACAGCGCGGCACCGGGGTCGGGTTGCCAGGGGACCGGGTAGCTCCAGCAGGAGGCACCCATCGGGCCACCCTTTCTGGTCGGACCGCACCGCCGCGGCCGTCTGGCGACGGACATTAGCGGCGCGGTCGACAACGCGGGTCAGCCCAGGTGGCGGTCGATCTCGCTCAGCTCCTCGGTGGTGAAGTCGAGGTCGTCCAGCGCGGCCACGTTCGCCTCGAGCTGGGCCACGCTGCTCGCGCCGATGATCAGGCTGGTCATTCGCGGGTCGCGCAGCGCCCAGGCCAGCGCCAGCTGGGCCAGCGACTGGCCGCGCCGCTCGGCGATCGCGCCGAGCGCCCGGATGGTGGCCATCTTCTCCGCGCTGAGGTCGCTCTCGTTGAGGAAGACGCTGGTGCGTACCCGGGAGTCGGCGGGGATGCCGCCCAGGTAGCGGTCGGTGAGCAGCCCCTGCGCGAGCGGGCTGTACGCGATGCAGCCGGCGCCCACCTTCTCCAGCGTGTCGAGCAGCCCGTCGTCCTCGGTCCACCGGTTGAACATCGAGTACGACGGCTGGTTGATCAGCAGCGGCGTACCCAGGTCGCGCAGGATCGCCGCGGCCCGGGCGGTCTGCTCCGAGTTGTAGTTGGAGACGCCGACGTGGAGCGCCTTGCCGGAGCGGACGATGGCGTCCAGCGCGCCCATCGTCTCCTCCAGCGGGGTGTCCGGGTCGAACCGGTGGGAGTAGAAGATGTCGACGTAGTCCAGCCCCATCCGGCGCAGCGACTGGTCGAGCGAGGAGATCAGGTACTTGCGGGAGCCCCACTCGCCGTACGGGCCGGGCCACATCAGATAGCCGGCCTTGCTGGAGACGACCAGCTCGTCCCGGTACGGCTTGAGGTCGGTGGCGAGCATCCGGCCGAAGTTCTCCTCCGCCGAGCCGGGCGGCGGGCCGTAGTTGTTGGCCAGGTCGAAGTGGGTGATCCCCAGGTCGAAGGCGCGGCGGACGATGTCCCGCTGCCGTTCGAACGGGCGGTCGGGCCCGAAGTTGTGCCACAGCCCGAGCGAGATGGCGGGCAGCCGGAGCCCGCTGCGTCCGCTGCGCCGGTAGGTCATGGTGTCGTAGCGCTCATCGGCGGCAAGGTAGGTCACGCCAAGGACCCTAGCCCCGCCCCGACCGGGCTCCGCGCCCAGAGGTGGTGGCGGAAGTGCGCAGCGCCCGGGCGTCGGAACGGGCGTGCCGACCGGCCCCGCCAGGTAGCTTCGAGGCCATGCGCTTCGTCCCGCTCGACACCCCCAAGTCCATTTCCAAGATCGGTCTCGGCACCTGGCAGTTCGGGTCGAAGGAGTGGGGCTACGGGGCCGACTACGAGCGCCGGGCCGGGGACATCGTCCGGCGGGCGCTCGACCTGGGGGTCACCCTCTTCGACACCGCCGAGCTGTACGGCTTCGGCCGCAGCGAACGCATCCTCGGCGCGGCGCTCGGCGACGACCGGGCCAAGGTCGTGGTGGCCAGCAAGATCTTCCCGGTGCTGCCGATCGCCCCGGTGGTCCAGCAGCGCGCGGTGGCCTCCGCCGCCCGGCTCGGGGTCAGCAGCATCGACCTCTACCAGGTGCACCAGCCCAACCCGGTGGTCGCCGACACCACCACCATGCGCGGCATGCGCGCGCTCCAGGACGTCGGGCTGGTCGGCGAGGTCGGGGTGAGCAACTACAACCTGCGCCGCTGGCGGTTCGCCGAGGCCGCGCTGGGCCGCCGGGTGCTGAGCAACCAGGTCCGCTACAGCCTGGTCGACCGCGGTCCCGAGGAGGACCTGATCCCGTACGCGGAGCAGGCCGGCCGGATCGTCATCGCGTACAGCCCGCTGGCACAGGGCTTCCTCTCCGGGCGGTACGACGCGAGGAACCCGCCGGGCGGGGCGGTACGCCGGGCCAACCCGTACTTCCTGCCGGAGAACCTGGACCGCGGCACCGCGCTGATCGCCACGCTGCGCGAGGTCGCCGGCGCCCACGACGCCACCCCCAGCCAGATCGCCCTGGCCTACCTACTGCGCCACCCCAACGTGGTGGCCATCCCCGGCGCGTCCAGCGTGGAGCAGTTGGAACGCAACGCGGCCGCCGCCGAGATCGACCTGACCGACGACGAGTACGCCGCCCTGTCCACCGAGGCCCGCCAGTTCCGCCCGATCACCGGGCTCGCGGCGGTGCCGAAACTGGTCCGCGCCCGTACCGGAAGGTGACCACCATGGATGACATCACCGCCCTCATCCTCGACGACCACGCCGCCTTCCGGCGCGGCTTCGCCCGGCTCGACGACGCCCGCGACGACGCCGAGCTGCTGGCGATCTGGGAGGCGCTCGCGCTGCACCTGGACATCCACGCCGAGGCGGAGGAGACCATCCTCTACCCGCACCTGGTGCGCCGCGGCGACGACGGCGAGGAGGAGACCGAGGACGCGGTCGGCGACCACAACAAGATCCGCGACGCGATCGCCGAGTCCAAGCTGCACCCGGTCGGCTCGGACCAGTGGTGGGCGGCGGTGTGGCGGGCCCGCCGGGAGAACAGCGAGCACCTGGCCGAGGAGGAGGACGAGGCGCTGCCGGACTTCCGCCGGCACGTCGGCGTCGAACTGCGGGCCGAGCTGGGCTCCCGCTGGCTGAAGTTCTACGGCGAGCACAAGAACGGCCGTAACCTCCGCTTCGCCGACAAGGACCCGCGGAAGTACGTCGACGAGCACCGCTGACCGCTGGTCCCGCGGGCGCCGGTGTCCGCCCGGCCGTACCGACTTCGGGCGATCAGGTCCGAACCGGGCGGTCCGGTGCCGGGGCGCGCTAGCGTGGGTCGGGTGACTGCGCCAAACCAGGTTCCCCCGGTCCCGCCCGCCGACCTGCCCGGCACGCTCGGCGAGCTGCGGACGTCCGGCCACCACTACCGCACGGTCAAGGCTGAGATCCGCGACAACCTCCTCGCCCGGATGCGCTCCGGCGAGGACCGCTTCCCCGGCATCGTCGGGTACGAGGACACCGTGCTGCCCGAGGTCGAGCGGGCCCTGCTCGCCGGCCACGACATGGTGCTGCTCGGCGAACGCGGCCAGGGCAAGACCCGGCTGATCCGCTCGCTCGGCGCGCTGCTCGACGAGTGGACCCCGGTCATCGGAGGCTCGGTGCTCAACGAGCACCCGCTGCACCCGCTCACCCCGGCCTCCCGCGCGCTGGTCGCCGAGGCCGGCGACGACCTGCCGATCGGCTGGCTGCACCGCTCGATGCGGTACGGCGAGAAGCTGGCCACCCCGGACACCAGCGTCGGCGACCTGATCGGCGACGTCGACCCGATCCGGATCGCCCAGGGGCGTAGCCTCGGCGACCCGGAGACGATCCACTTCGGGCTGGTGCCGCGTACCAACCGCGGCATCTTCGCCGTCAACGAGCTGCCCGACCTGGCCGAACGCATCCAGGTGGCACTGCTCAACGTGCTGGAGGAGCGGGACATCCAGGTCCGCGGCTACCAGCTCCGGCTGCCGCTGGACCTGCTCCTGGTGGCCAGCGCCAACCCGGAGGACTACACCAACCGGGGTCGGATCATCACCCCGCTCAAGGACCGGTTCGGCGCGGAGATCCGCACCCACTACCCGGTCGACCTGGAGCTGGAGCTGGCCCTGATCCGGCAGGAGGCCGACCTGGTCGCCGAGGTGCCGGAGCACGTGCTGGAGGTGCTGGCCCGGTTCGCCCGCGCGGTCCGCGAGTCACCGTCGGTGGATCCGCGCTCCGGCGTCTCCGCCCGGTTCCCCATCGCCGCCGCCGAGACGGTCGCGGCCGCGGCGCTGCGCCGGGCCGGCCTGCTCGCCGCCGCTCCCGCACCCGAGGGGGTACGCCCCGAGGCGCCCGTCGCCCGGGTCGGCGACGCCGTCTCCGTCACCTCCACCCTGCGCGGCAAGGTCGAGTTCGAGAGCGGCGAGGAGGGGCGGGAGATCGAGGTGCTGGCCCACCTGCTGCGGACCGCCACCGCCGAGACGTTCCGGGCCCGGCTGGCCGGGCTGGACCTGTCCGGGTTCACCGGGCTGGTCGCCGAGGGCGCGGTGATCGAGACCGGGGAACTGGTCTCCTCGGCCGAGCTGTTGCGCCAGGTCGGCCCGGTGGACGGGCTGGCCAAGGTGCTCGACCGGCTCGGGCTGGGCGACGCGCCCACCCCCGAGGAGGCCGCCGCCGGCGTCGAGTTCGTCCTGGAGGGGCTGCACCTGACCCGCCGGCTCGGCAAGGACGTCACCGAGTCCGGGCGCACCGTCTACGGCGGCCGGGGCTGACCATGGCCGGCAACCGGTTCCGGTACGGCCAGTGGCGTGGCGGGCCCGACCCGCTCGCCCCGCCGTACGACGTGCGCGCCGCCGTGGACGCGGTCGGCGCGGAGGTGCTGAACGGCGGCAGCCTCCGGGAGGCGCTGCGCGACCTGCTGCGCCGCGGCCCGCGGGGGCGGGGTGGCCTGGACGAGCTGGCCGCTCGGGCCCGGCGGCTGCGCCGGGACGCGCTGCGCCGGGGCGACCTGGACGGCGCGGTGACCCGGGCTCAGGCCCTGCTCGACCAGGCCCTCGCCGCCGAGCGGGACGAGCTGCGCGGTCGCGACGGCGACGACGTCCGCTTCGCCGAGGCGGTGCTGGACAACCTGCCCCGCTCCACCGCCCGGGCGGTCGAGGAGCTGTCCGGCTACCAGTGGGCCAGCGACGAGGCCCGGCAGACGTACCAGCGGATCCTCGACGGGCTCCGCGGCGAGGTGCTGGAGCAGCGCTTCGCCGGGCTGCGGGACGCGGCACGAGCCGCCGGCGACCCGGCTGTCCAGCGGCAGCTCGCCGAGATGATGCGGGACCTCAACGACCTGCTGGGCCGGCACGCCCGCGCCGAGGACACCACCGACGCGTTCGCCGAGTTCATGCGCCGGCACGGCGAGTTCTTCCCGGAACAGCCGAAGGACGTCGACGAACTGGTCGACGTGCTGGCCCGCCGGGCGGCGGCCGGGGAGCGGCTGATGCGGTCGCTGTCCGACCGGCAGCGGGAGGAGCTGGCCGGGCTGATGCGCCAGTCGCTCGGCGAGCAGTTGGCCGGCGAGCTGTCCGCGCTCGACGCCCACCTGCGGGCGCTGCGCCCCGACCTGAACTGGCAGCGCGGGGAGCGGGTCCGCGGCGACCAACCGCTCGGCTACGGCGAGGCGACCGGGGCGCTCGGCGAGATCGCCGAGCTGGACGAGCTGCTGGATCAGCTCGACCAGGAGCACACCGGCGCCACCCTCGACGACGTGGACGTCGACGCGGTGGCCCGGACGCTGGGCCGGGACGCCGCAGACGACGTACGTCGGCTGCGGGAGCTGGAGCGGGAGCTGCGCCGGCAGGGCTGGGTGAGCCGGGACGCGGACGGGTTGACCCTGAGCCCGAAGGCGCTGCGCCGGCTCGCCGGCACCGCGCTGCGCCGAGTCTTCGCCGACCTGACCGCCGGGCCGCGCGGCCAGCACGACCTCCGCTCGGCGGGCGCCGCGGGCGAGGTCAGCGGGGCGTCCCGGCAGTGGGAGTACGGCGACGAGCAACCCCTCGACGTGGTGCGCACCCTCACCCGCGCGGTACGCCGGGCCGGCCCCACGGTCCCGGTGCAGCTCGCGGTCGAGGACTTCGAGGTGGTGGAGACCGAGCGGCGGGCGTCGGCGGCGGTGGCGCTGTGCGTGGACCTGTCGTACTCGATGATCTCGCAGGGGCGCTGGGGGCCGATGAAGCAGACCGCCCTCGCCCTGTCGCACCTGGTGGCGACCCGGTTCCCGCAGGACGCGTTGCAGATCGTCGGCTTCGGCCGGGAGGCGCTGCCGCTGACCCAGCAGGAACTGGCGGCGGTGGAACCGGACATGGAGCAGGGCACCAACCTCCAGCACGCGCTCCGGCTGGCCGGCCGGCACCTGCGCCGGCACCCGGGCGCGGAGCCGGTGGTGCTCGTGGTCACCGACGGCGAACCCACCGCCCACCTCGATCCGGAGGACGGGGAGGCCTACTTCCACTGGCCGCCGCTGCCGGAGACGATCGAGGCGACCATCCGCGAGGTGGACAAGCTCACCCGCTACGGCGCCACGCTGAATCTGTTCATGCTCGGCGACGACCCGGGACTGCGCCGCTTCGTCGACGCGGTGGCCCGCCGCTCGAAGGGCCGCATGTTCACTCCCGACCTCGACGACCTCGGCGAGTACGTGGTCAGCGACTACCTCCGCGCCCGGCGCGGCCGGCGCTGACCCGCCCGTCGCCGGCGGATCACGGTCGTGGGCGAATCCCCTCATCCGGGTGAAGCGGGCGCGATAACTCCCTGACCGACGGGTGGGGGCGGGGTTGACTGCGGAGGTGGAGAGCGCGGAGCTGCGGCGGGCGTACGAGGCGGTGCTCGCGGAGGTGGATGCGGGCGGGTTCGGGGCGCCGGCCGAGGGGGAGCTGAGCGCGGAGCAGATCGTGGCGCACCTGGCCGCCAACGACGAGCTGCTGAGCGAGGCGACCGAGGCGGTGCTGGCCGGGTCGCCGTTCGCGTACTACGACCTGGAGACCATCCATCGGCCGCAGCTCGACGCCCTGGTCTCCGAGTGCGGCGGCCTGGACGGGCTGGGCACCCTGCTCCGGGCCACCAGCCAGAAGCTCTGTACCCTCGCCGACCGACTCGGCCCCGCCGCGGACACCCCCGTCGACACCGTGCTGCGCGAGGGCGTCGATCTGAACGTCGACGAGTCCCTGCCCTGGGGCCGCACCCTCGACCTGCACACCCGCGTCCACCTGCCGATGCACCTGACCCAGCTCCGGGTGCTGCGCAACGGTGCGAGCCGCGCACCCGTGGCCGGGTCGTGAGCCGCCCGGCCTGGTGAGGCCCTCCCGCTGGTGGCCGGCCCGCCGATCGGCGTTCGACACGGCCGGGCCGGGCCTGCTGCGGCACCGGATCTGGATGGCGGCGCCGCTGATCCTCCAGTGCTCGCTGATGGCCGGCGTCGCGTGGTGGATCTCCCAGTCGTTCTTCGGCCACGGAACCCCGATCTTCGCCGCCACCGCGGCGCTGATCTGCCTGACCTCCAGCATGGGCGGCCGGGGGCGGCAGGCCGTCGACCTGTTCGTCGGGGTGGCGGCCGGGGTCGTGGTCGGGCAGGGGCTGCGCGCGCTGCACACCGGCAACGCGTTCTGGTTGATCGTGCCGGCGATCGCGCTGGCCATGGCGATGGCCGCGCTCGTCAACCCCCGGCCGTTGACCTACATCCAGGCCGGCGCCGCCGTGCTGATCGTGGTGGCGGTGGGGGCGTCGAGCTCCCCGGTGGAATACCTGGTGGACGCCGCCGTCGGGGGTCTGGTCGGGCTCCTCGGCAGCCAGGTGCTGTTCACTCCGGACCCGGTCAAGCTGGTCGAGGAGCCAGTCCGGAAGATCCTGCGGGACACGGCGGACGCCCTGCGTACCGCGGGCGAGGCGCTGCGTCGGGGCTCGGCGGCGCAGGCGGGGGTCGCGTGCGAACGGGCCCGGGACGCGCACGCCCGGCTCGGGGAGCTGTCCGGGGCCCGTGCCGCCGCCCAGCGGGTCACCGGCCGCACCGTACGGGGCCGGCGGCGGTTGGGCCGCCTCCGGCGGGCGGACCGTCCGCTCGACGACGTCGACGTGCTGATTGCCGCCGTCCTGCTGCTCTGCGACGACGTGGAGATCCGACTCGCGCTGGCCGCGTCGCCTGCGTCCGATCAGCTGCCGGCCCGGCTGACCGACCTGGCCGACGGGGTGGCCGAGCTGGCCGCCCGGCCGGTGCCGGTCACGGCCGCCGCTCCCGACCGGCGTCGGAGAGCCGCCGACCGCACCCAACCCGCGCGCCCCTCATCCCCGTGCGCCGAGGCGGTCGCGGCGACCGACGTCTACCTGCACGATGCCCGCGCCGCGCTGCGGCGTCTCGGCCCCCCAGCGGCCGACCCCACCCCCTGACTCCGTTGGCCCGGCACGATCGGCGGGGCTCGACCTTGGCCTGCTCGGGGGTGGGCTCAGCGCCGCGGCCCAGGGCCCCCTGTTTGGGCGGAGGCGACAACAGGGGGCCCGGGTGTCGGTCAGGCGGGCAGGTGCCAGACCTGGTTGGCGCCGCCGAAGCAGTCCCAGATCTGCAGTCGGGTGCCGTCCGCGGAGCTGTTGTCGGTGGCGTCCAGGCACTTGTTCGCCTGCGGGTTGCGCAGCGTGCCGTTGGACTGGGCCTGCCAGACCTGCGCGCCGGTGCCGTTGCAGTCCCAGAGCTGGACCTTCGCGCCGTTGGCGGTGGAGCCGCTGGTCACGTCGGCACACTTGCCGAGCGCGCGCAGGGTCCCGTCGCTCGCCACGGTCCAGCTCTGCGCGGCGGTGCCGTTGCAGGTGTAGAGCTGGATGGCGGTGCCGTTGGCGGTGCCGGCGGCGGCGACGTCGACGCACTTGCCGCCGATGCCGGTGATCGGGCCGGTGCGGCCGCTCGGCGGCGGGGTGGTGCCGCCCATCACGGTGGTGTAGATCGCGCTGACCAGCGAGGTCGCGCCGGTGGTGTCCTGGGAGAGTTCCCAGTTCATCATCCCGCCGGCGTTGGCCAGTGCCCACTGGGTCTTGCGCTTGATGGTCGGGATGCCGTTGTAGCACTGCTGCGTCCCGCCGACCGTGGTGCAGTCCCGGTTGGCGTTGGCCGGGTCCATCCCGACCAGCGCGGAGTAGGTGTAGTAGCCGGGCCGGCTGTAGAAGGGCACCCCGAGCACCGCCTTGCCGGCGGGCAGGCCGCGCGACTTCCATCCGTTGACGCTGGCGATCGACCAGTCGTAGTTGGCGTGTGGGCTGCCGCCGTCGTACGCCATGATGTTCAGCCAGTCGACGTAGCCGAACACGGCGGTCGGCACGCCCTGCACGTAGTAGCCCTCGGAGACGACGGCGGCGGTGAGCAGCTTGCCCCGGCTGTGCAGGGCGCTGCTCAGTTGCTGCATCAGCAGGCTGTAGTTGGTGGCCGAGGCGCCCGGGTCGGGGTACTCCCAGTCGATGTCGACGCCGTCGAGGTTGTACTGGTTGACGAAGTTGACCACGTTGGTGACGAAGGCGCCGCGGCTGCCGGAGTTGGCGGCGAGCGCTTCGAACGCGGAGTCGTTGCCGTCGTTCCAGCCGCCGATCGCGATGGAGATCTTGACGTTGTTGGCGTGCCCGAGCGAGACCAGCGAGGAGAGCTTGCCGGGGTTCTCCACGGGGCGCAGGCTGCCGTCGTTGTTGGGCAGCGCGAACGCGTAGTTGATGTGGGTGAGCTTGCCGTACTGGACGGTGTTGACGTCGCCGCTCCAGGACGGCAGGTAGCCGACGCTCTTGAAGTTGTTCGGCAGTACGGCGGCCTCGGCGGCGGCCGGGGTCAGGGCGAGGGTGGCGCCGGCGGTGGCCAGCGCGAGCAGGCCGGCGGCGAGCGGCGAGCGGCGGCGGGGACGTGGTGAGGACATCGAGGGCCTTCCCGTGGACGGGTCGCGGCACCGTGCCGCCCGGCGGCGGTCGGATGGGCCGGCCGCGCCGGGCGTACGGGGTGGGGACGGTTCCTCGAGGAAGCCAAATCTTAAAGAGTGTTAACTGTCACCGTCAATGACGGTTCTCGATGAAAGGGGGAGAGCCGCCGGCCCGAAAGCCGGGTGAGCGGGCGCAGGGGTGGGTCAGAAGGTGTGACGGAAGGTGCGGCGGTAGGTGGCGGGGGCGACGCCGAGGCGATGGTGGAAGTGCTGGCGCAGCGCGGCGGTGGTGCCGAAGCCGGCGTGGCGGGCCACCTGATCGACGGTCAGGTCGGTGGTCTCCAACAGCAGCCGGGCGTGCTCGGTGCGCTGCTGGAGCAGCCACTGCGCCGGGCTCAGCCCGGTCTCGGAGCGGAAGTGCCGGGTGAAGGTCCGTACGCTCATCCGGGCGTGCGCGGCCAGGTCGCGCAGCGCGACCGGCTCGTGCAGCCGTTGCCGGGCCCACTCCCGGGTCGCCGCGGTGCCGGTCTCCGCCGTCCGGGGGACCGGCCGCTCGATGTACTGGGCCTGGCCGCCGTCCCGCCACGGCGGCACCACGCAACGCCGCGCCGCCCGGTTGGCCACCTCGCTGCCGTGGTCGGTGCGGATGACGTGCAGGCAGAGGTCGATGCCGGCGGCCACCCCGGCCGAGGTGAGCACCCCGTCGTCGATGAAGAGCACCTCCGGGTCCAGGTCGACGTCGGGGTGCAGCCGGCGGAACAGGCTGGCGTACGCCCAGTGGGTGGTGGCCCGGCGGCCGTGGAGGAGCCCGGCGGCGGCCAGCACGAACGCTCCGGTGCAGATCGACATGATCCGGGCGCCCCGGTCATGGGCCGCCCGGAGCGCCGCCGCGACGTCCGGGTCGAGCGTGCCGTCGGTCAGCGCCGACCCGCCGTGGATGCCGGCGACGATCACCGTGTCGGCGGCCTCGATCAGCTCCAGGTCGTGGTCGGGATGCACCTGGAAGCCGGCGGTGCTGCGGACCGGCCGGCCACCCGGAGTGCAGACGCCGACGGTGTAGAGCTGCTCGAAGTCGGCGGTGCGGGCGGTGCCGAAGACCTGGGCGGGGGTGCCGAGGTCCAGACCGACCACCTGGTCGAGGGCGAGCACCGCGATCCGGTGCGGGACGAGGGACATGGCCCGATTATTGCGCACGATGGCTTTCCGGCCACTCGTCGTTCCGGCCGAGGCTGCCGAGACTCGTACCGTGACCCGATACCGCCGTCTCCACCCGGCCTGGTCCGTCGCCGCCGTCGCCTTCGTGGCGCTGGTCGGCGCGGCCGGCTTCCGCGCCACGCCCGGGGTGCTGCTGCACCCGCTGCACGCGGAGTTCCGCTGGCCGCTGGCGACCATCTCCGCCGCCGTCTCGGTCAACCTCATGCTGTACGGGCTGACCGCACCCTTCGCCGCCGCGCTGATGGACCGCTTCGGCATCCGCCGGGTGGTGGCCGGCGCGCTGGTGCTGGTGGCGCTCGGCAGCGGGTTGACGTCTTCATGACCGCGAGCTGGCAGCTGATCCTCTGCTGGGGCGTCCTGGTCGGGCTGGGCACCGGGTCGATGGCGCTGGCCTTCGTGGCGACCGTCACCGGGCGCTGGTTCGTCCGGCGGCGGGGGCTGGTGACCGGGGTGCTGACCGCGGGCGGGGCCGCCGGGCAGCTGGTCTTCCTGCCGCTGGTGGCGGTGCTGGTCCGCGACCACGGCTGGCGGGTGGCGGCGCTCGTCGTCGCCGGGGCCGCGCTGACGGTCGTACCGCTGGTGGTCTGGCTGCTGCGCGAGCACCCGGCGGATCTCGGCTGCCGGCCTACGGCGCGACCGAGGTGGCGCCCCCGGCGCGCCGGCGGC
>NZ_JAEVHJ010000186.1:0-13157 GCF_016802855.1 Micromonospora sp. ATA51
GCGACCCGGCCTCGGCCCGGCCCGGCGCGGCCGGCGGGTCGGCGGCACGTACCCGGAGGACCCGGTGACCGTCGGCGCGCAGCCGCGCCACGATGCCGGCGACCCGCGCGGCCGGGACCGCCAACTCGACCACCGCCGTCGCCTCCGCCCTGGACGGGGCGTCCTCGGTGACCGCGCCGTCGGCGACCGTCCAGTGCCGCGCGCCGGGCAGCCGGACCGTCTCGCCGCGGTGGTCGCTGACCAGCACCGCTCCCCCGTCCGCCAGTACCTCGTCGATCAGCTCGGGGACCAGTTCCCGGGCCGCGGCGTCCAGCCCCTCCCAGGGCTCGTCCAGGACCAGCAGGCCGGGCGGACGGAGCATCGCCTGGGCCAGGCCGACCTTCTGGGCGGTGCCCTTCGACAGCTGGGGCAGCCGGGCCCCGCGGAACGGCGCCAAGCCGAGCCGCTCCACCCAATCCGCCACCGCCCGGTCGGCGACCGAGCCCGCGAGCCCGGCCACCCGGCCCATCGCGGCGAGGTAGTGCGCCACGGTGAACGGCTGGTCGGCCGGGAACCGCTCCGGGACCCAGCCGACGGCGGCGGGCCGGTCGACCACCCGGCCGCGGGTCGGCCGGAGCACCCCGGCGGCGAGCTGGAGCAGCGTGGACTTGCCCACCCCGTTGCGGCCGAGGACGACCGCGACCTCACCCGGGCCGATCCGCACGTCCATTTCCCGGAGCACCCACGGCCGCGCCGCTGGTACCGCACCCAGACGTCCTCCAGCCGCATGCCGCGAGCCTCCCACAGCGGACAGACGAAGGGGGCCCCGCCACGAGTCGTGGCGGGGCCCCTCACTCCAGGCGTGCTCAGGCCTCGGCCGAGCCCTCCTGCAGGTTCTTCACCAGCTTCGGGTCGACCGGAACGCCCGGGCCCATGGTGGTGGTGAGGGTGACCTTCTTGAGGTACGTGCCCTTGGCCGCGGACGGCTTGGCCCGGAGCACCTCGTCGAGGACGGCGGCGTAGTTGTCGACCAGCTGGTTCTCGGAGAACGACGCCTTGCCGATGATCAGGTGCAGGTTGGAGTGCTTGTCCACCCGGAAGGTGATCTTACCGCCCTTGATGTCCTGGACGGCCTTGGTGACGTCCATGGTCACCGTGCCCGTCTTCGGGTTCGGCATCAGGCCGCGCGGGCCCAGGATCCGCGCGATCCGGCCGATCTTGGCCATCTGGTCCGGGGTGGCGATCGCCGCGTCGAAGTCCAGCCAACCGCCCTGGATACGGGCGACCAGCTCGTCCGTGCCCACCTCGTCCGCACCCGCCGCGGCAGCCTCCTCGGCCTTCGCGCCGGCGGCGAAGACGATCACGCGGGCGGTCTTACCGGTGCCGTGCGGCAGGTTGACCGTGCCGCGGACCATCTGGTCCGCCTTGCGGGGGTCGACGCCGAGGCGCATCGCGACCTCGACCGTGGCGTCGAACTTGACGTTGGTGGTGTCCTTGGCCAGCTTGACGGCCTCGGCGGGGGTGTAGAGCTTCGACCGGTCGATGACGTCGGCGGCCTTGCGGTAGCTCTTGCTGCGCTGCATTTCTGGTTACTCCTGTGGTCTATGGCGGGCCCGCGGTCGACGCGCGCCCTCCCACGAACTGATCCGGTGAGTGGTGTCCGACGTCAGTCGGCGACGGTCAGACCCATCGACCGGGCGGTGCCGGCGATGATCTTCTCAGCCTGGTCGATGTCGTTGGCGTTGAGGTCGGCCATCTTCTTCTCAGCGATCTCACGCAGCTGGGCGCGGGTCACGGAGCCGACCTTCTGCGTGTGCGGGACGCCCGAGCCCTTCTGCACACCGGCGGCCTTGATCAGCAGCCGGGCCGCGGGCGGGGTCTTCAGGACGAAGGTGAAGGTCCGGTCCTCGTACACGCTGATCTCGGCGGGGACGATGTCGCCCCGCTGGGACTCGGTCTGCGCGTTGTAGGACTTGCAGAACTCCATGATGTTCACGCCGTGCTGGCCGAGCGCGGGGCCGACCGGCGGCGCCGGCGTGGCCTGGCCCGCCGGCAGCTGAAGCGTGAACGTCTTGACGAGCTTCTTCTTCGGAGGCATGTCTCTTCCTGGGGCTTGGAACTGGGAAAGATGCCGGCAGCGGGCGCGCACGGTCAGCGCGATGCGACAGCCGACGTTCTAGGGTAGCGCAGACCTGCGCCGCCCCCGTCGCCGAGGTCCGGCGGACGGGCGAAACGACGCACCGGCGGCGGGACGGAAGCCCACCGCCGGTGCGACCGTACGTCAGATCTTGGCGACCTGGTTGAAGTTCAGCTCGACCGGCGTCTCCCGGCCGAAGATCGACACCAGCACCTTGAGCTTCTGCTGGTCGGCGTTGATCTCACTGATCGTGGCCGGCAGCGAGGCGAAGGCGCCGTCGGTGACGGTGACCGAGTCGCCGACCTCGAAGTCGAGGACCCGGACCTCGGGCTTGGCCTTCTTCTGCTCGGTCTCGATCGCCGGGGCCAGCCACTTCAGCACCTCGTCGAGGCTCAGCGGCGCCGGCCGGTCGGCCCGGTCGGTGGCCCCCACGAAGCCGGTGACCCCCGGGGTGTTCCGGACGCAGGAGTACGACTCGGCGGTCAGCTCCATGCGGACCAGGATGTAGCCCGGGAAGACCTTCGCCTGGACCTGGGACCGCTTGCCGTTCTTGACCTCGACCTCTTCCCGGGTCGGCACCTCGACCTGGTAGATGAAGTCCTCCATGTCGAGGGAGGTGATCCGGGTCTCGAGGTTGGTCTTGACCTTGTTCTCGTAGCCGGCGTAGGAGTGCACCACGTACCAGTCGCCGGGCGCGTAGCGCAGCTTCTGGCGCAGCTCGGCGACCGGGTCGTACTCCTCGTCCGCGGGCTCGGTGGTCGGGAATTCCGGCTCGCTGGCGGCCTCGACCGACTCATCGTTGGCCGCCGTCGCCACCGTGGACTGCTCGTCCGTGGTCTCGGCGGTCTCGTCGTACTCAGGCACGCTCGCTCACTTCCGTCACTATCGGCACAGTCAGCCGGTCAGCTGGGGTTGCCGAAGACCCACAGCACGCCCTTCGCAAACCCGAAGTCGAGCAGGCCCACGATCGTCAGCATCACCGCGACGAAGGTGACCACCACGGCGGTGTAGGTCAGCAGCTCCTTGCGCGTCGGCCAGATGACCTTACGCAGCTCGGCCACGACCTCGCGGAAGAACCGCGCGATGCGGGCGAAGAGGCCCACCCGGTCGGTGTCCTTGCGGGTCTTCCGACCGTCGGCCGACTCGGCCCGGGCCCGCGCGCGGGTCGCGGTGCCACCCCGGGATACCGGCTCGTCCGCGTCGGTGGCGTCGTCGTCGGCCACGTCGTCGACGACCGCATCTTCGCGCAGACGCTCGTCGCCGGCGTCCTCGCCGCGCCGCTTGCTCTCGGCCACTTCGCCCTCCGTGCGGGGTATCGGGTCGCACGCCGATGGGCGTGCGCGGCGTTTGGTCACGCCGGCCGGACCAAACCGTCCCGCGACGGGCCGCGGCCGGCGGACCGACCGGGAGGGCCCGATTGCCTCGGAACCACCCCGCCAGTGCCACCACCACGGGCCGGACGCCGCCGTTCGGCGGCGCGACCCACGGGAACGGTCAGGCCTGAGGCGCAGGGGTGACAGGACTTGAACCTGCAGCCTGCGGTTTTGGAGACCGCTGCTCTGCCAATTGAGCTACACCCCTGTGCGGCAACTCTCACCCCACCAAGCCATGCACGGCCGGGCAGGGGTCACTTGCCCCACGGCGGACCAGTGTACGGGTAGTCGTACGACTTTCCCAACCGGTCTGCCACCTGCGCGTCGGAGCGCCCTCAGCGGGGCGTCCGGATGGTCGCCCGGGCCTGCGAGAGCACCTTCTCCCCCAGGCAGGTCGCGGTCACGTCGAGCCTGGTCAGGCCGTCCTCGGTGACCTCCTTGACCACCGCGGCGACCTCGATCTCGGTGCCCTGGTCGTCGTCCGGGACCACCACCGGGCGGGTGAACCGGACGCCGAAGTCGACCACCGCGTCCGGTACGCCGGCCCACGCGGTGACCGCCCGGCCGACCAGCGCCATGGTGAACATGCCGTGGGCGATCACGCCCGGCAGGCCGACCTTGGTGGCGAACCGGTCGCTCCAGTGGATGGGGTTGAAGTCGCCGGAGGCGCCCGCGTAGCGGACCAGGTCCGCGCGGGTCACCCGGAAGGTCTGGGTGGGCAGCTCCATCTCAGGCCTCCCCGCGTACGACGATCTTGGACCAGACGGCGACCACCGGCTCGCCGGCGGCGTTGCGCACGTCCGTGCGGGTGGTCAGGAAGCCGTGCCCGCCCCGGTTGCTGATCTCCTCGATGGTGTTCACGCAGACCAGCTCGTCACCGGCCACCACCGGACGGGTGTACGCGAACCGCTGGTCGCCGTGGACCACCCGGCTGTAGTCCACGCCGAGGGCCGGATCCTCGATGATCTGCCGGCTGGCGGCCATCGTGACCACCACGGGGAAGGTCGGCGGCGCGACCACGTCGGGGTGCCCGAGCGCGCGGGCCGCCTCCGGGTCGTGGTGGGCCGGGTCGGTGGCACCGATGGCCGCGGCGAACTCGCGGATCTTTTCTCGGCCCACCTGATAGGGGGCGGTCGGCGGATAGGTCCGGCCGACGAACGACGGGTCCAGGGACATGCCGCGAACCTACACGGAAAACACGAACGCCGATCCGTACGGGGCGGCGGCTCGGGGCCGTCGTCCCTGCGGATCGGCGTTCGGGACTGCTGTGGGACCGGGCCGGCCGAGCCGGCCGCGGGTCAGCGGGTCTCGCGGTGGATGGTGTGCCTGCCGTCCCGGGGGCAGAACTTCTTCAGCTCGATGCGGTCCGGGTCGTTACGGCGGTTCTTGCGCGTGATGTAGTTGCGCTCCTTGCACTCCACACACGCCAAAGTGATCTTCGGCCGGACATCGGTCGCCTTCGCCACGGCGGAGTGCCTTCCTCGCTAACGGATAACAACTACGGCGCATCAGCCTACGCACTGATGGCGCGGACATGCAAAGTGGGCGCCTGTGGCGCCCATCCCATCGACCGCCGGGGAGCCCGGAGGACGGAGAGTAGCGGTGGCCGGACTTGAACCGGCGACACAGCGATTATGAGCCGCTTGCTCTGCCATCTGAGCTACACCGCCGTGGCGGGTCCAGCCGGACCCTGTGAGCCCCCTTACGGAATCGAACCGTAGACCTTCTCCTTACCATGGAGACGCTCTGCCGACTGAGCTAAGGGGGCCTACCCGATCACCCCGGAGGGCGTCGCGCAGGAGAAACAGTACACGACCCCGCCGCCCGAGGTGAAATCGGATCCCCCCATACCGGGGGTGATCTCCGTCGTCCCAGCTCAGAGCAGGGTCGCCGAGCGGTCCGGGACCACCCGCAGCCGGGGTGCCTCGGCGGCGGCCTCCGGCTCCACCTGCGCGCCGAACCACGCCTCCAACCGCTCGTACGGCAGCGGCCGGCTGAACAGGAAGCCCTGGCCGATCTCGCAGCCGATGTCCTGGAGCAGTTCGAGGGTGAGTTCGCTCTCCACGCCCTCGGCGACCACGGCCAGGCCGAACTGCTGGGACAGCGTCACCACCGCGTTGACAATCGCCAGGTCGCCCGGGTCGGTCGCCATGCCCTGCACGAACGAGCGGTCCACCTTCACCTCGTGCACCGGCAGCCGGCGCAGGTAGGCCAGGGACGAGGAGCCCGTCCCGAAGTCGTCCACCGACAGCCGCACGCCGAGGTCCCGCAGCCGGCGCAGGGTCGGTATCGGCCGGTCGGTGCCGTCCAGCACCCCGGCCTCGCGGATCTCGAAGGTGAGCCGCTGCGGGGGCACGCCGTACTCGTCGAGCAGCTCGCGGACCTGGTCCGGGAAGTGCGGGTCGGTGAGCGTACGCGCGGAGAGGTTGACCGCGACGGCGAGCGGCTGCTCGGCGTGGGTCCAGTCCCGGCTGCGCCGCAGCCCCTCCCGGAGCACCAACTCGGTGAGCCGGCCGAGCTGGCCGGTGTGCTCGGCCACCGCGACGAAGTCCTCCGGGGCGACCGTGCCGTGCGTCGGATGCTCCCAGCGGGCCAGGCACTCGACCCCGATCAGCCGCCGGTCCCGCAACGTCACCTTGGGCTGGAAGTAGACCTCCAGCTCACCCTCGTCGAGGGCGCGCCGCAGGTCGCCGGCGAGGCCGAGGCGGCGCAGCGACCGGGACTCCAGCGCCAGGTTGAACAGCTGCACGCTGCCGGGCACCGCCTTGGCCGCCGTCGCGGCCAGGTCGACCCGTTGCAGCAGGGTGGCGGCGTCGCTGCCGTGATCCGGGTGTAGGGCCACCCCGACGGCGGTGTCCACGTCGAGGGTGAGCGAGTCGAAGACCATCTCGTCGCGGATCTGCTCGCGCAGCTCGGCCGCCAGCTCCAGGGCCGCCTCGGCGTTCTCCAGCCGCAGGGTCACCAGGAACTCGTCGCCGCCCGCCCGGCCCACCAGGGCGGACGACGGGGCGCAGGCGCGGAGGCGATCGGCCACCTCGACAAGGACCTTGTCGCCCGCGGCGTGCCCCAGCGACTCGTTGACCTGGCGCAACCCGTCCACGTCGAAGAGCAGCACCGCGACCACCTCGCCGGGCGCCCGGATCTTCACCGCCTCGTCCAGCGCGCCGGTGATCCGCCGCCGGTTGGGCAGCTTGGTCAGCGCGTCGTGGTACGCGTCGTGGCGCAGCCGGTCGACCAGCCGGGAATTCTCCAAGGCGACCGCCGCGTGCGCGGCGACCGTTTCGAAGATGGGGATGTCCACCGGTGTGAAGTGGTTGGTGTCGCCCAACCGGTTCACCACCTCCAGCGTGCCGATCACCACCTGGCCGGATCGGAGCGGAAGGATGATGAAGTCCTTGATCCGCTCGCCCGGCAGCAGTTCGCGGGTCGCCGGGTCGCCGGGCAGGCGGACCCCGGAGGCAACCATCCGGGACTCCCCAAGCACGCGTTCCCGCAGCCGCGCGGGGGTCACGGCGAAGTCGAGGAGACCCCGGTTGTCCTCCCGGGCGGTGAGCAGCACCTCGGGATAGCGGCCCTGGCCGGGCAGCCAGAGCGTGGCGTACTCCGCCTGCATCAGGGCCCTGACCCGGCCGAGCAGGGCATCGATGAGCGTGCCGTCCTGCCCGCTCTCCGACATCGCCCGCGTGAGCTGGTACATGTCCGTGAGGGTGCGGTGCTGCCGGAGGAACTGCGTGTAGGAGCGGTAGACCAGGACGAGTCCTGCGGCGAACGCCATGAAGAGCAGGAAGCCCCAGGTGGTGGTGACCAGCGTGATGAGGATCAGCAGTCCGATCGCCACGTTGATCACCGCCGCCAAGAGAGCCGGCGGTGAGGTACGGGCCAGTTCCCAGCCGGCCTGCCAACCCTGCACGACCCCGATGACCGCCACCACCGCCGCGAGCGTGACGAGGGTGTGGGCACTCGTCGCGACGAAGAGGATCCCCCAGGTACCCGGCCCGACCCCCCGCATACCGGGCAGGGCCATGAGGACGAGGCAGGCGGTCGACGTGGCCGCCGCGGCACGGATGAGGTTGAACCAGAACTTGACGGGAGCGAGATTCCGCCGGATCTGCACCACCAGCGTGGCCAGCGTGTACGCCAGAACCACGGACAACGGAGGCAGCAGATACAGCGCCACCACGAGCGGAATTTCGGTCAACATCACGCCCAGCGCCTGGCGCCGGACCACAATGTTGATCGTCGGCATGGCCGCGGCGACCATGACCAGGAACATCGCCGACGTGGCCAACCAGTCCCCGACCGCCGGCTGCACGAGCAGCCCGAGCAGGGTGGCGCAGCACGTGGCGTACAGGGCGAGCGGCCCCGCGACCAGCCAGGCATTCTCGGTCGACCGACGCGGGCGAGGTTGGCGATCGGGCACTTCGCCCCCTCCGGACTCAGCGTCAGATCACGCCGGATGGACGATCCGGCCGGATGGCACACCTACGGCAGGAGCACCCGCACGACGGGCATCTGCCAGTCGAAGTCGGCTGTCTGGGCCCCGGTGGTGATCAGTGAAGCAGGGAGCGCGACCAGTGCGGCAAGCGTGAGTAGCGTGCCGAGCAGCCGGCCCAACCTTCGAGCAGACATTGTGCGCTCCTGTCACGTGCGGGTCAGAAATGATGGAGGTTCCACGATGGTGCCACACCCGCAGCACGCGTAAAAGCGGAGAGACCCTCGGTCGAGCAGGGTAGCGGGCGAAATCGTCCGTTCGACGGCGGCCGCCGACCCTGCGGCCCTCCTCAGGCTCACCGGGCGTCCGGCGCGCGCTACAGAAGGAGCACAACCCGACCTCACGCCGGAAAGGGATGGATCAGCCCAGGGCCTGGGTGTCGTGGGATTCGTAGGCCCCCGTCGCCCATCGGACCTCTCGCACACTACATCGACATCGGCGAGCGTGGGTCCCCCCGGAACACCGGCTCGTCGGACGAGTACCCGCCGTCCAAGCCCGGCAGACGGGCTGGCCGATGCTCGACAAGGACACGTTGACGCGGCCTGTTGTAGAGGCCAGCCTCAATCAGCCGAACCGAAGCGATGTTCGCCAACGAAGCCCGCGCAACCGGCGACACCAGCGACCGACTCCGGGCATGGGACGAGACGCCACCGCTACCCGGCGCAGACCTGTCCATCAACACCCCAGAGATCGCACCCGCGGAAGCGGCTCGACAGATCCGAGAGCGGCTAGTACCACAGCCCTAGATCTCGCCGGTGACCTGCGTGACGCTGGACGCAGGGCAGCCAGCCAGTTTGCACGCGCCCGGTGATCTATCGTGAGCGGGGAGTGCCGGTGCGGCGTCCCGGCCTGGTGGCGTAAGCAGGGCACCGTGCTGCGCGCTTCAAGATCGGTCGGCATGTGCTGTTCGAGGAATCGGACATACGGGCCTGGATCAAGACACACGGCACACCTGCCGGGCCCTGCTGCCGGGCGTCGCAAGGACGCTGACCGCGGGACGGGGTGGTGACCGATGCACCGGGCGAGGCGGTGGACAAGTACGAAGCTGGGTGCCGTCGCAGCGATGAGTCTGCCGGCGCCCACAGGTCTACCCCCGACCGAGACAACCAAATCACCGGGAGTAAGGCATGGGCCTCATCCACATCGAGCTGTTCGCAACCCTCGACCTCGTCGGGCAGTCGCCCGGCGGCCCCGACGAGGACCCGGTGGGGTTCGCGTTCGGCGGCTGGCAGGCGCCCCTGCTGGACGAGGTCGCCGGGGCGCAGGTCGGTGCCGCGTACGAGGGCACGGACGCCCTCCTGCTCGGCCGGCGGACGTATGACATCTTCGCCGCCTACTGGCCGTACCAGGAGGGCGGCGAGGACAACGAGATCGCCACGCTCTTCAACAGCGTCCCGAAGTACGTGGCCTCCCGCGGCAGGCCCGACCTCTCGTGGGCCGGGTCCACGCAGCTCGGCCCGGATCTGGTCGGCGCGGTGCGCGAGATCCGTGACCGGCACGAGCACGTGAAGGTCGTCGGGAGCCTGAACCTGGTGCAGACCCTCCTGCGCGAGAAGCTCTTCGACCGTCTCGACCTCTGGGTGCACCCGATCGTGCTCGGCGTCGGGAAGAAGGTGTTCGACGGTGGCGCGGTGCCCACGAACGTCACACTCCTCGAACCGCCGGTAGCCAATCCGAAGGGCACCGTGTACCTGCGCTACGGGCTCGCCGATGGCACGCCCGGGACGGGGGACATGAGCGCACCCGATCGCGGTGCCGGACGCGACGACTGAAGCCGCCCCGCGCCAGGTGGGTCCGTGTCGTCGGCGGTGAATCCGCCAGGTCGGCATTCCGTCACGGCGTCGGCGAGGTGCCGACGCCGTGACGAAGTGCCTCGCCAGAGGGTCGCCGCCGTCACGCAATGGTCTGGCAGGCCCCGTCGCCCTAGCTAGCTAGTGAGTCTGTCGTCGGTTGGACTCCTGCCGGACGGCCTCCGTGTCCCGCCAGGTGCCGGCGGAGGTCTTCATCATCCGATCGACCATCGAGCGGGCGGAGGCTTCGTCCGGGAAGTCGTACGAGACCTCTTGTCCTCCGTCACCTCCGAGGCGGCCACGGACTCGCCAGAGCCGGCCGTCGGAGACCAGCCAGATGTCGCGCCGGCCCATGCGGCCCCATGCCCCGTTCCAGTAGCGACCACGTACCTCCACCACCAGAACCCTCGTCGAACACACGTTCGACGCCGGCTGCCGGCCTGCCTAGTCCCACCACATGCTTGTCGAGTCCGTCCCAGGTGATGCTTGACGCCTCGCCTAGTGGTTGTCGTCCGGCTACTTCCCGCCGTCTCGACCGGGCAACTCGGCGAGAGCCGTTGGTACTCCTCGTGGGCGCCCAGCTCCACCCCGCTGAGTCGAGCGGCGGTTGGTCATGCAACCTTTTCGGGTCACAGCCGGTACTACCTCGTGACCGACTGGGCGGAAGGGCGAGCACGTGATCACACCGGAGGGCTTCGACGACTTCGTCGTGACCCGGTCACCGCGGTTGTTGCGCACCGCGTTCCTGCTCACCCGCGATTGGGCGTTGGCCGAGGACCTGCTGCAGACCGCGCTGGCGCGGGCGTGGGAGGCGTGGCGGCGCATTGACGGTGACCCGGAGCCGTACGTGCGTCGGATCATCGTCAACGCGTACGCCTCGTCGTGGCGGCGCAGGTGGTGGGGTGAGCTACCCACGGCCGACTTGCCCGAGGCGGCTGCCGAGGCTGACCCGCACGCCGGCCTCGATGACCGGGACCGCCTCTGGCGGGCGTTGGGCCGCCTGCCCGGCCGGCAGCGCGCCGTGCTCGTGCTGCGCTACTTCGAGGACCTCTCGGAGGTCGAGATCTCCGAGGTCCTGGGCTGCTCGGTCGGCACTGTCAAGGATCGTTAGATGCTAGGGTCGATGGTGCCAACCACGAACGTCGATCTAGGGGGACGGTTCTGATGGTACGGCGTAAGGCCCGGTCGGGGCATCGGGGCCGATTCGACAGTAAGGACGCGTTGCTCGCCGGTGGCGTCGAGGTGCGGGCGTTGCGGTATCAGCGCGCGAGTCAGGACAAAAAGGAGCAGGGCAAGAGCGTCCACGACCAGGGAGTGCTCAACCTCGCGGAGATCACGAAACGGTCCTGGACCGACGCCGGGTCGTTCACCGACAACCACCGCTCGGCCAGCCGCCGTGCCACGAAGGAGCGCGAGCAGTTCGAGTTGTTGATCGAGCAGATCCGCGCGGGCAAGGGCGACGTGTTGGTGGTCTGGGAGATCTCCCGCAAGGAACGCGACCTCGCAGTCTTCGTGAAGATCCGCGACATGTGCCACGAGGTCGGTCTCAACTTCTGGCTGGTCGGCGGCGTGTTGTATGACCTGCGGGACAAGAACGACCGGATGATGCTCGGCTTCCAGGCGGTGCAGGCCGAGTGGATGGCCGACTCGATCCGTGACAACGTGCTGCGCGGCATCGTCGGCGCCGCCGAGGCCGGGCGTCCGCACGGGAAGGTCACCTACGGGTATCGGCGCATCTACGACCAGCGCACCAGAGCGTTGCTGCGTCAGGAGCCCGACACGGAGATCCGCACGGCGGTGTCGGCGGACGGGACGGTGACGGAGTACTCGCGGGCGCAGGTGGTGCGGGACAACTTCCGCAAGATCTCCGAAGGCACGCCGCTGACCGCAATCGAGGCCGAACTCAACCGGCTCGGCATCCCCGCCTCCGAGGGCGGGATCTGGCGGCGTGGAATCCTGCGCAAGCAGGTGATGAACCCGGCCTACATCGGCAAGCGGGTCTTGCGCGGGGAGATCGTCGGCGACGGCATCTGGCCTGCCCTCGTCGAGGAAGAGACGTACTGGTCGGTGGTACGGATGCTGGGCGACCCGTCGCGGACCACGACTCGGCCCGCCCGCGCCGTGCACCTGCTGTCGTACCTGGTGCGCTGCGGAGTCTGCGACGGGCCGCTGTCATCGCAGAAGGTGAACCGGCACGGCTGGACCGGGCAGGTGTACTCCTGCCTGCACAAGCGCTGCGCGGCGGTGAAGGCCGAATTCCTGGACGAGTACGTGCAGCGCACGGTGGTGGCGTGGCTGTCACGTCCCGACGTACACGACATCCTCACCGCCGCCAGCGCCACCGACGAGGAAGTCGCCCACGCCCGCGCCGAAGCCCAACGGCTGCGCGGCGAATTGGAGGACTGGCGCAAGCTCGGCGAGGAGGGCGAGGTCACCGCGATCGCCTACGCCCGCGCCGAGAAAGGCCTGCTGTCGCAGATCGCCGAGCATGAGCAACGCGCCGCCGACGCCGGCATCCCCGCCGTGCTGCGCGGACGCATCGGAGACCAGGCGGTGCAGGCGTGGCAGGAACTCGGCGACGACATCCCGGTCAAGCGGGAGATCATCCGCCTCGTCGCCGACATCAAACTCCTGCGCGCCGGGTTCAAGGGCGAACGCCGCACCTTCGGCCGCCACCGCCTGGCCTGGCGGTGGAAGTTCGGTCCGCAGGACCAAGCGGCCTGATCGTGCACGGCGGCGACGGACTGTTCGTCTCGACGCCGCCGTATGGCATGGCATGCAAGGTGCCACGTGCTCTGCGAGCGGAATTGACGCAGTGGGCCGCAGGAGTTAACGCCAAGAGCCGCGGTTCAACTGATCATGTGATCAGAAGAGGGGTGGCTGGGCTTCAATGATCGGCTGTTTCGCTTCAGCTGCCGGCGGCAGCATGCCGGAGTTCTCAAGCTCTGTCGCCCTGAGGAGCGGTCCATCGAGGATGGCTGTCAGTACGTCATCCTGCTGCGGTTCGAGGAGCACGCATCCATGGAGTACGGCTAGCAAGTTTCGCAAGTCGTCAGTGAAGTCCCACTTGGTGGCGACGATCTCGTTTAGTGGGGACGATTTGCGTACGCGGGGCTTTTTTGAGCGGTAGTCAAACCATTTCTTGACAACCTGTGTGCCGCACACGTCGTAATCCCACACCGCTGCGGGAACGGGACCGAGGGCAATGCCGCGTAGCCTAAGTTGATCATGGAGTTTGGTGGCTGAGCTTGTAGAGCCGGATCGTGGCGGGTCTGTCGTGGCGGACGCGCCTGGTTCGTCGGGTTTCTTGACGCGGTACTGGTTGTGGCGTGCGCGTTTGACGGCGCGGGGGTAGGTGCGTTCCCGGCGGTCGGGGATCAGGAGAG
>NZ_JAEVHJ010000187.1:0-13120 GCF_016802855.1 Micromonospora sp. ATA51
ACGCCGCCCGGTGAGGCCACGGGTGCCGCAGCGGACCGCTCGACCGCCCGTCGCGGTCGCGCGAACCCGCCGAGGCGGAGCGCGGCGCCGGTGGCGACCGACGCGGACACCGGGACGGCTTCCGGCCGGAGCATCCCGAGCCAACGCGAGGCGCCATCGCGGACGTCCCGTCCACCAGGGATCCGGCAGCGGACGTGCCGCCGCCGAGCGAGGCGAGCGGAGTCGACCAGCCGGGGAACGGCCCGACGAGCCCGCCGACCACCGGCCCGAAGACCAGGCCCAGCCGCCGCGGCCGCTGATCCGCCACGCCCCGACACCAGGACCGGTGACTCGGCCAGCCCGGGCCGGGTTTATGCCGTACCGCCGGACAGGGTGGCGTGGCGCGGACCCGGCGGGTCAGTCGACCGGCCAGGTGTGCACGGGCTCGTTGCCGCGCTGGAGTTCGGCGTAGCGCTGGAGCATGTGGTGCAGCGCGGCGTCGCGGTCCATGCCCCGGTGCCGTTCGGCCGCCCAGACGGTCTCGGTCTGCCAGACCGCCCCGTTGCGGCCGGTACGGCAGCGCTGCTCGATGACGCCGAGCAGCCGGTCCCGCTCGGCCGGGGCGACGCCGAACCGGTCCAGCCCCTGGGCGGCCTTCGGCAGCAGGACGTCGAGCACCAGCTTGGTCACCGGGACGTCGCCCAGCCGGGGCCAGTGCAGCACGGCGTCCATGCCGCGGCGGGCGGCGGCGTGGAAGTTCTCCTCCGCGGAGCTGAAGGTGAGCTGGCTCCAGATCGGCCGGTCCGCCTCGGCCAGCCCCCGGGCCAGCCCGAAGTAGAAGCCGGCGTTGGCCAGCATGTCCACCACGGTCGGGCCGGCCGGCAGCACCCGGTTCTCCACCCGGAGGTGCGGGCGGCCGTTCATGATGTCGTAGACCGGCCGGTTCCAGCGGTAGACGGTGCCGTTGTGCAGCCGCAGCTCGCTCAGCTCGGGCACCCCGCCGGCGTGCAGCACCTCGACCGGGTCCTCGTCCTCGCAGATCGGCAGCAGCGGCGGGAAGTACCGGACGTTCTCCTCGAAGAGGTCGAAGATCGAGGTGATCCAGCGCTCGCCGAACCACACCCGGGGGCGTACGCCCTGCGCCTTGAGCTCGTCCGGGCGAGTGTCGGTGGCCTGCTCGAACAGGGCGATCCGGGTCTCCGCCCAGAGCTGCCGGCCGTAAAGGAACGGCGAGTTGGCGCCGATCGCGACCTGGACGCCGGCGATGGCCTGGGAGGCGTTCCAGTAGTCGGCGAAGCTGTCCGGCGCGACCTGGAGGTGGAACTGGAGGCTGGTGCAGGCGGCCTCGGGGGCGATCGAGTCGGTGTGCGTCTGGAGCCGCTCGACCCCCCGGATGTCCAGCTCGATGTCCTCGCCCCGGGCGCCGACGATCTGGTCGTTGAGCACCCGGTAGCGCTCGTTGGTGGAGAGGTTGTCGGCCACCAGGTGGCGTTCGGTGAGGGTCGGCAGGATGCCCACGAGGACGATCTTGGCGTCCGACTTCGCCGCGCGTTCGTCGGCGCGGCTGAGGCTGCTGCGCAGGTCCTGCTCGTAGTCGGCGAAGCCGACGCCCTCGATGAGCCGGGGTGGGGCGTTCAGCTCCAGGTTGAACTGCCCCAACTCGGTCTGGAAGAGCGGGTCGGCGATGTCGGCGAGGATCTGGTCGTTGCGCATGGCCGGCTCGGCGGCCGAGTCGACCAGGTTGAGTTCGATCTCCAGCCCGGTCATCGGGCGGTCGGCGTCGAACCCGAAGTCGTCCAGCATCAGCGCGAAGACGTCCAGGCACCGCCGGACCTTCTGCCGGTAGCGGACCCGGTGCTCCCGGGAGAAGGCGCCCTGCTCGACGTCCCTGCCCATGTGTCCTCCCGGCGCGAGGCGCAACGGAACCGTACCGTCCCGGAGCGCAGTGTGAACCACCCACGTTAAGAGCGTCCCGTTGTCGGAACCAGGGGTCCGGCCCGACGGTGCGCTCCCGGCGGCATCTCTACCCAGCCGGCGCCCGGGTCACCGGTGGCCGATGCCGAATGAGCCGTGACAATTCGCACCCGAGGGCGTACGCGAACGGGCCCGCGCCGTCGGTGGACAGCGCGGGCCCGTCGGATCGTACGGGGGGGATCAGGCCTGGCGGACGGCCTCGCCCTCGATCTCGATCTTGATCTTCTTGCCGACCAGCACGCCACCGGTCTCCAGGGCGACGTTCCAGGTCAGGCCGAACTCCTCGCGGTCGATCTCCGCGCTGGCGGAGAACCCGAAGATGTCCTGGCCGAACGGGCTGCGGCCGACGCCCTCGAACTCGACCTCCAGGTCGACCGGGCGGGTGACACCCTTGATGGTCAGCTCACCGGAGAGGACGAACTCGTTGCCCGAGCGGGACTTCACGCCGGTGCTGCGGTACTCCAGCGTCGGGAAGACCTCCGCGTCCAGGAACTCCGGGCTGCGCAGGTGCGCGTCACGGTCGGCCATTGCGGTGTGGATGCTGGCCGCCTGGATGGTGGCGGTGACGGAGGACTCCATCGGGTCCTCCGCGACGGTGATCGTGGCGGTCGCGTCGGCGAACTCGCCGCGCACCTTGCTCACCATCATGTGCCGCGCGACGAACCCGACCCGCTTGTGAGCCGCGTCCAGCAGGTACGTGCCGGCAGCCGGGATGGTCAGACCGCCCCAATCGCGGGTAACCGCTTCGGTGCTGCTGGTCATGGTGCTGTCCTCCAGGGGAGATTGTTTAGTTGCCCAACGACTGACTGAGCAACTATAAGCACAGCAATATTCCGTGTGTCAAGTACTGCTAGGATGGTCAAGTGGACGAGAACGTGTTCGACGACCCCCGGATCACCGCCGTCGGCCTCTTCTACGAGGTGTACGCCGGACTGACGGCCCGGTTCGCCGCCCAGTTCGACGAACACGGCCTCTCCTCGGTCGAGTTCGAGGTGCTGACCAGACTCGCGCGCTCGCCCGGCAACCGGCTGCGGATGACCGATCTCGCCGCGCAGACCTCCCTCTCCACCAGTGGGGTGACCCGGGTGGTCGACCGGATGGAACGCGACGGCCTGCTCTGCCGCCGGGCCTGCCCCTCTGACCGGCGCAGCTCGTACGCGGTGGTCACCGGCGCCGGCCTGGCCCGGCTGGACGAGATCCTGCCCGGGCACCTGCGGATCATCGAGGAGTGGTTCACCGGCCAGCTCCAACCGGCCGAGCTGGCGGCGCTCCTCCACGGCCTGCGCCGGGTCCGGGACGCGGTCCACCCGGGCGCGACCGCGGGCAGCACCGACCCCGCGCCGACCGAGGAAGCGGCGAAGGCGGGCCGCTGACCCCGGAATCCGTCGCCCCAGCCGCCCACCGGCAGAAAGACCGGCAGAACCGATCTACCGCCGGTCTATAGGGTTTGAAAAACCCCCAAATCACCCATCCGCAGCGGATAGTCTTGGTCAGCGGGGAGCACCGGGGGGTGCCGGCGCGAGCGATGAGCGAGGGGCATACCAGGGGGCTTTTTCGCTCGCGCCACCCCCGCGCCCCCTTCCCCGCGGACACCGCCGCGGGGCGAGTCCGCGGACGGACGACCGCATGATCAGTCGGGTGCACCCCGTCGGGCGCCGGACGTACGACGCGCCACCAACGCGTACAGCAGCGCCTCCTCCTGCGGCAGCAGACTGACCCCGCCCGCCCGGCGGGCCTCGTCGAGCCGCCTCAGCATCGTCACGTCGGCCGTGCTCGCCGCGAGCCCGACCAGCGCCTCCACCACGTCCCGCCGGTCCTGGCCGTCGACGCCCGCCTCGGCCGCGGCGGCGAACCACTCGGCCGCCAACTCCCGGTCGCCCTGGTACAGGGCGAGGTTGCCCTCGATCAGCGCGCAGACCGCGTCCTCCGGCCGACCGGCGGCGGAGGCGCCCGCGCCCCGCGACGGGCGGCGCTGCACGGGCACCGGGGAATCGGCCGCGCCCGACCGCAGCTCGGCCACCACCTCCAGCGCCTCGGCGGCCCGGCCGTCCTGGGCGAGCGCCAGCCCCACCGTGCCCAGCACCCGGCGGCGGTGCCCCGGGTCGCCCAGGTCGGCCAGCGCCGTCGCCACCCGCCGTCCCTGCTCCACCGCGTCGGCGTACCGGCCCTCCAGGCGGATCACCTCGGCCAGGTTGGCGCGGGCGAGCACCCGCAGCCGCCGCTCCCCGCACTGGGCGGCCAGCCGGTCCACCGCGGCCAGTCGGCGCCGCGCCCCGACCAGGTCGCCGACCCGGATGTCGTGCCAGGTCAGATTGTTCTGCGCGACCGCCATGTCCCGCACCCGCCCGTGCCGGGTGGCCAGCTCCAGCACCGCCTCGGCGTGCTCCCTGGCCTCGTCGTGCCCGCCGGTGGCGTGCAGCAGCGCGCAGAGCACCGACCGGGCCGCGAGTTCCCCGGACACCTCACCGGCGTCGCGGAAGACGGCCAACGCGGCGCGCGCCGCCGGCAGCTCCTCCGCCCCCGCGCCGTGCTCGGCGGCCAGCTGGGCCACCCCGACCAGCGCCCAGGCCCGCAGCACCGGATCGGCGTCGGCGGTACGCGGATCGGCCAGCAACCGGCGCAGCCAGCGCCGCCCGGAGACGTCCCGCCCCCGGAACCGCCACCACCGGGGCAGCGCGGCCGCCAGCCGCAGCGCGGTGACCGGATCGTCGCCGGCGGCGTGCGCCAGGGCGGCGCTGATGTCGCTGGTCGCCTCGTCGAGCAGGTGCACGGCGGCGTTCAGGTCCGCGCCCACCAGGTCCGGGGCGGCCCGGACCACCAGCTCGGTGACGACCCGGGCGTGCCGGCGCCGGATCAGGGCCAGCTCCCCCTCGCGGCCGGCCTGTTCGGTGGCGAAGTCGCGGACCGCGTCGAGCAGACGGAACCGGAACGGACCGGTGCCCCGGACGCTGAGCAGCCCGAGTTCGAGCAGCCGGTCCAGCAGCGGAACCGCGTCCGCCCGGTCGCCGCCGTCGGCCAGCAACTCCTCGGCCAGCTCCACCGACCAGCGGTTGCCGAACGCGGAGAGCCGGCGCAGCGCCGCCCGCTCGCCGGGCGCCAGCAGCCGGTAGCTGGTCGCCACCGCCTCGCGGAGGGTCACCGCGCCCTCCGCCGGGTCCCGGCCGGGCCGGCCCTGCGACGTGGCCAGGTCGAGGACGCGGTCGCCGTACCGGTCGAGCAGCTCGGTCACGTCGAGGATCCGGCCGCGGGCGGCCATCAGCTCGATCGCCAGCGGCAGCCCGCCCAGCCGGCGGACCAGCGCGGCGACCGCCGGCAGCTCGGCGGGGGTGGGCGGCTCGCGGCGTACCAGGGCGAGGCGGGCGGTGAAGAGCGCGGTGGCCGGCCAGCGGTCCAGGTCCGACCGCTCCGCCGGCACCGTCCCGGCCCGTGGTACGTCCAGCGGAGCCACCGGCCGGACCAGTTCCCCGGGCAGGCCGACCGGGTGCCGACCGGTCACCAGCACCCGCAGGGCCGGAGCCGCGGCGAGCAGCCGACGCACCGCCTCGGCCACCGGATCGGGTGCCCGTTCCGCCGCGTCCAGCAGCAACAACGCGGGTCGCCCGCTGATCCGCGCGGCGAGGTCGGCCAACCGGTTCACGCCGAAGACCCCGACCGAGGCGGCCAGCACGTCCGCCGTGTCGGAGCCCTCACCGACCAGCACCCCGGCGACGCCGGCGGCGTGGTCGGCGGCGACCGCGTGGGCCACGGTCAGGGCCAGCGCGGTCTTGCCGACGCCGGCCAGCCCGACCAGGCTCACCACCGGATGGTCGGCGCTCAGCAGGGCGGCGACCTCGGCGACGTCGCGGTCCCGGCCGATCAGCGGGACCGGCCGCGGGAGGGCGATCGGCGTACCGGAGGGGGCGGCGCCGGGGCCGGTGACCGGCAGGTGCCGGCGGCCGGGGGCAGCCCGGCGGCGGACGACGGCCGGGCCGCGGCGAGGAAGGTCGTCCGGGCGGCGTGGGTCAGGTGCAGGGCGTCGGCGAGCAGCTCGACGGTGGTGCGCTGGGGGCGCACGGACCGGCCCCGCTCCAGATCGCGGACGGTCCGCACCCCGACGCCCGCCCGGGCGGCCAGCTCCGTCTGGGTGAGGCCGGCGGCGAGCCGGTGCCCGCGCAGCAGATCGGACAACACGGTACGGCCGTCCGGGCTCCGCGAACGATCATGATCCGGAGTCATGGGCACGAAGAGTACGGACCCGGTGCGACGGGCGGCAGGCCATCGTCGGCCAGCCGACGATCCGTCGCGGATATCCGACAGCGGTGCGACCCGTCCGGACCTCGACCGGCCCGGACGGGTCTGATCACCTCACATGCCGAGGTCGCGGGCGATGACCATGCGCTGCACCTCGCTGGTGCCCTCGCCGATCTCGAGGATCTTCGAGTCGCGCCAGAACCGGGCCACCGGGTACTCGTTCATGAAGCCGTAGCCGCCGTGGATCTGGGTGGCGTCGCGGGCGTTGTCCACCGCGACGGTGCTGGCGTGCAGCTTGGCGATGGCGGCGTGCCGCTTGAACGGCTCGCCGGCCAGCATCCTGGCGGCGGCGTCGTAGTAGGCCAGCCGGGCCGTGTGCGCCTTCAGCTCCATGTCGGCGATCTTGAACTGGATCGCCTGGTAGTTGCCGATCGGCTGGCCGAAGGCGTGCCGCTCCTTGGCGTACTTGATCGACTCGTCGACGCAGCCCTGAGCGAGGCCCACGGCCAGGGCGGCGATGGCGATCCGCCCCTCGTCGAGGATCCGCAGGAACTGGGCGAAGCCCCGGCCGCGCTGGCCGAGCAGGTTCGCCGCCGGGACCCGGCAGTCGTCGAAGGTCAGCTCGTGGGTGTCCGAGGCGTTCCAGCCGACCTTGGAGTACGCCGGCGCGACCGTGAAGCCGGGCGTACCCGACGGCACGATGATGGTGGAGAGCTCCTTCGAGCCGTCCGGCTTGGTGCCGGTGACCGCGGTGACGGTGACCAGCGAGGTGATGTCGGTGCCCGAGTTGGTGATGAACGCCTTCGAGCCGTTGATCACCCACTCGTCCGTCGTCTCGTCCAGCACCGCGCGGGTCTGGGTGCCGCCGGCGTCCGAGCCGAAGCCCGGCTCGGTCAGCCCGAAGCCCGCCAGGGCCTCGCCGCTGAGCAGCTTCGGCAGCCACCGCGCCTTCTGCTCGTCCGTGCCGAACCGGTAGATCGGCATCGCGCCGAGGGAGATCGCCGCCTCCAGGGTGATCGCCACGCTGGAGTCGACCCGGGCCAGCTCCTCCAGCGCCAGGCAGAGCGCGAAGTAGTCACCGCCCATGCCGCCGTGCTCCTCGCCGAAGGGCAGGCCGAACAGGCCCATCTTGCCCATCTGCCGGACGATCTCGTACGGGAAGGTGTGCTGCTCGTAGTGCTCCGCGATGGTGGGGGCGACCACCTCGCGGGCGAACTCCCGCACGCTCTCCCGCAGCGCCTCTTGTTCCTCGCTGAGCCGGAAGTCCATCGGTTCCTCCTGTCAAGGACGGCTCCGCCGGTCGCTCGTGACGCCGGGCGGGTCCTGGGTCTGGTGGCGGTGGGTGCGCTGCGGTCTCGTCGCTGTCGCGGGTGGCTCGCGGTCGGCGGGTCGCGGTGGCGGCCCGGTCAGACCGGGGTGACGCCGTGCCGGCGCCGGGAGAAGTGCCGTTCCTTGGTGCGGGCGGCGGTGAACCGGCGGACCAGTTCGGCGCGCAGCTCGTGCGGCTCGACGATCGCGTCGACCACCAGCTCGCTGGCGAGCCGGACCACGTCGATGTCCCGCTCGTACTCCTCGCGCTTCGCGGTGACGAACGCGGCCCGCTCGGCCTCGTCCTCGATCGCGGCGATCTTGTTGGCGTAGACCGCGTTGACCGCGGCCTCCGCGCCCATCACCGCGATCTTCGCGGTGGGCAGGGCGATCGTGGCGTCCGGCTCGAAACCGGGGCCGGCCATCGCGTACAGGCCCGCGCCGTACGCCTTGCGGACCACCACGCAGATCTTGGGTACGGTCGCCTCGGAGATCGCGGTGATCATCTTGGCGCCGTGCCGGATGATGCCCTGCTTCTCCACCGCGCTGCCGACCATGAACCCGGGCACGTCGCTGAGGAAGAGCAGCGGCACGTTGAACGCGTCGCAGAGCTGCACGAACCGGGTCGCCTTGTCCGCCGAGTCGACGAAGAGCACCCCGCCCTTGAACATCGAGTTGTTGCCGACCACGCCGACGACCTCGCCGTTCAGCCGGCCGAAGCCGATGGTCAGCTCCTTGGCCCAGAGCGCCTGGATCTCGAAGAACGAGCCGTCGTCGAGCAGGCCCTTGACGTACCGGCGCATGTCGAAGGCCTGCCGCTCGCTGGCCGGGACCAGCGCGGCCAGGTCGACCTTGTCGGAGGCGGGGACGGCCTCGGCGGCCGGCGGCTGCTGCGTCCAGTTCGCCGGCAGGTACGACAGGTAGCGCTTCACCACGTCGAGCGCCTCGGCCTCGGTCTTGCAGAGGAAGTGCCCGACGCCGGACTCGGCGCAGTGCACCGTCGCCCCGCCCATCGCTTCGAGGGTGGTCTTCTCGCCGGTGACCATCTCGACCATCCGGTCGGAGCCGAGGTACATGCTGGCGTTGCCGTCCACCATGGCCACCACGTCGCAGAACGCCGGAATGTACGCCCCGCCGGCCGCGCTCGGCCCGAACAGCGCGCAGACCTGCGGGATGGAGCCGGAGGCGCGGACCTGGTTCCAGAAGATCTTGCCGGCGCCGCGCCGGCCGGGGAAGAGGTCGACCTGGTCGGTGATCCGGGCGCCGGCCGAGTCGACCAGGTAGACCATCGGCACGCTGGTCGCGTACGCCCGCTCGATGATCCGGATGATCTTCTCGACGGTACGCGCGCCCCAGCTGCCGGCCTTGACCGTGGAGTCGTTCGCCATCAGGCAGACCTGCCGGCCGTCGATGGTGGCGGTGCCGGTGACCACGCCGTCGGCCGGCAGCCCCTCGGCCATGGCGTTGGCGTAGAGCCCGTCCTCGACGAAGGAGCCCTCGTCGACCAGCAGGGCGACCCGCTCGCGGGCGAAGAGTTTGCCCTTGGCGGCGTTCGCCGCGTGGTACTTGTCCGCACCGCCGGCCCGGGCGCGCTTGCGCAGCTGCTCCAGTGCCTCACCGTCGAGCGTCACGCCGACTCCCTCGCCACCTGGGGCCGGCCACCTCGTGAGCGGGCCGACCGACCTGAACGATCGTTAGGTTAGCGCATCGGCGCGACGCTCGGCGACCCGCGGCGCCCTAGGCGGGCAGCGGGGTGAGGCGGGTGCGGGGACCGGCGCGGAGGACGCCGGAGGGGAGCTTCTTGCCGAGCAGCTCCTCGGCCAGCTCGGCGGCCTCGATCAGGACGTCCAGGTCGATCCCGGTGTCGACGCCCATGTCGTGCAGCATGTGCACGGCCTCCTCGGTGGCCAGGTTGCCGCTCGCCCCCGGGGCGTACGGGCAGCCGCCCAGGCCGCCGACGCTGGCGTCGAACTCGGTGATCCCCAGCTCCATCGCGGTCAGCAGGTTGGCCAGCGCGGTACCCCGGGTGTTGTGGAAGTGCAGCAGCACCGGGATATGGGCGTTGCGGTCGCGTACCGCGGTGATCAGCTCGCGGACCCGGCGCGGCGTGCCCATGCCGGTGGTGTCGCCGAACGCCACCCGGTCCGCGCCGTCGCGGGCCACCCGGTCGACGATGCCGGCGACCCGCTGCGGGTCGACGTCCCCCTCGTACGGGCAGCCGAAGCTGGTCGCCACGATCACCTCGGCCCGGGCGCCCGAACCGTGCAGCAGGTCGATCAGTTCGGCGATGTCGTCGAGGGACTCCTCGGTCGACCGGTTGACGTTGCGCCGGTTGTGCGTGTCGCTGGCCGAGACCACCACCTCGATCTCGGTGAAGCCGGCGGCCAGGGCGCGCTGCGCGCCGCGGGTGTTCGGCACCAGCGCCGAGTAGCGCACGCCGTCGGCCTTCGCGGCCCGCTGCCACACCTCGTCGGCGTCCGCCATCTGCGGGATCGCCTTCGGATGCACGAAGGAGACCGCCTCGATCCGCTTGACGCCGGTGCCGGAGAGCGCGTCGAGCAGCCGCACCTTCGCGCCGGTGGGGATCGGGTCCTCGTTCTGCAGCCCGTCGCGCGGTCCGACCTCACGGATGGAGACGAAGTCCGGCAGTTCCGCCATAAGGGGTCACCTCACTGTGACGCGTCGCTGTTCTGGGGTCCCCCCAGCCTCCCACTCCCACCCCGCCGGCCGCACCCGACGCGGTCAGCGCATCCGGCCCACGATGCCGGTGTCGTAGTCGCCGGAGAGGAACTCCTCGTTCTCCAGGAGTTCGGCGAAGAAGGGCAGGTTGCACTTCGGGCCGGCGATCTCGAACTGCGCCACCGCGGCCTTGGCGCGCTCGACGGCCTCGGTCCGGTCCTTGCCGCTGACGATCAGCTTGGCCATCAGGCTGTCGTAGAACGGGGTGACCGTGTTGCCGGCGACGTAACCCGAGTCGACCCGGACGCCGGAACCCGTCGGCTCGTTCCAGGTGGCGATCGCGCCCGGCCCCGGCAGGAAGCGCTTCGGGTCCTCGGCGTTGATCCGCAGCTCGATGGCGTGGCCGCGCGGCGCGAGCGCGTCCGGGTCGAAGGTCGGGGCCAGGCCGGCGGCCACCCGCAGCTGCTCCTCCACCAGGTCCACCCCGTAGACCAGCTCGGTCACCGGGTGCTCCACCTGGAGCCGGGTGTTCATCTCCAGGAAGAAGAACTCGTTCGTCGCGGGATCCAGGAGGCACTCCACCGTGCCGGCGTTCCGGTAGCCGACCGCCTCGCCGGCCCGTACCGCCGCGGCCAGGAAGCGCTCGCGCAGCTCGGGCGAGACCGCCGGGGACGGCGACTCCTCGACCAGCTTCTGGTTGCGCCGCTGCACCGAGCACTCCCGCTCGCCGAGGGCCACCACCCGGCCGTCGGCCAGGCCGAGGATCTGCACCTCGACGTGGCGCACCCGGGGGAAGTACCGCTCGATCAGCACCGAGCCGTCGCCGAACATCCGCTCGGCGAACGAGCGCACCTTGTCGTACTCGGTGCGCAGCGCGGCCTCGTCGATCGCCGCGCCCATGCCCATGCCGCCGCCACCGGCCGCGGCCTTGACCATCACCGGGTAGCCGATCTCCGCGGCGGCGACGACCGCCGCCGCCAGGTCGGCCGCCGGGTCGGTGGTGCCGGGGGCGATCGGCACCCCGGCCGCCGCCATCAGGTTCCGGGCGTTGATCTTGTCGCCCATCGCGGTGATCGCGTCCGCGCCGGGTCCCACCCAGATCAAGCCGCTGGCCTCGACGGTACGGGCGAAGTCGGCGTTCTCCGACAGGAAGCCGTACCCGGGGTGGATCGCCTGCGCGCCGGTGGACTTGGCGGCGGCGAGAATCGCCTCCACGTTCCGGTAGCTCTGCGCCGGGTTCGCCGGGCCGACACAGACCGCCTCGTCGGCCTCGGTCACGAACGGCAGGCCGGCGTCGGCCTCCGAGTGCACCACGATCGCGCGGATCCCGAGCCGCCTGGCGGTGCGGATGATCCGGCGGGCGATCTCGCCCCGGTTCGCGACCAGCAGTGACTCGATCATGTTTCCTCCCGGCGTCCAGGGGTGGGGACGGCTGTCAGGTAACCACGAGCCGCCGGTTACTCACGAGTCGCCTGGCACCCGTGACCCGGTCGGTGACCGGGTGGACGGGGGTCAAACGGGGGTCAGGCGGGGGTGGTCGGGGCGAGGAGCGCGGCGAGGGTCGCGGCGCGGAGCAGTTCGGCGCGGCGCCGGCGGTCGACCTCGCCCCCGAGAAACGGGGTCGAGTTCATCAGGCCGAAGGCCGCGTGGGCCAGCACCCGCGCCTCACCGTCGGGCAGGCCCGGGTGCAGCGCGGTCAGCACGGTCACCCACTCCTCGACGTAGAGGCGCTGGAGCCGGCGGATCCGGCGGCGCGGCTCGTCGGGGAGCCGATCCAGCTCGTGCAGGTGCAGGGCGATCACCGCCGGGTTGGCCAGCGCGAATTCGACGTGGAAGTCGATCAGCGACTCCAGCGTGCCGCGCGGGTCGTCCGGGTGGTTCGCGGCCCGCTCCCGACCACCGGCGAGCAGCCCCTCGCTGACCGGGATCAGCGCGGCGGCCAGCATCGCCTCCTTGCCGGCGAAGTGGTGGTACAGCGCCGGACCGGTCACCCCGGCGGCGGCGCCGATGTCGTCCATCGACACGCCGTGGTAGCCCCGGGCGGCGAAGAGGCCGACCGCGATCTCCAGGATCTCGTCCCGCCGGGACCGGCGTCGACCCGCGCCCGTCGCGCCGTTCGCCGCACCCCGCGCCTGCTGTTCCACCGCCACCGGGCAAGCCTAGACCGCGACCGCGACGAGGTGGAGGCTCGGTTACCCGTCGGTTGCCTCACGCTCCCCGCCCGGTCGCGTTGGCGCTTGACCCTCGACCGGGTGCAGGCCGCAGGGTCCGTCGACATGACCGCTACCCCGCTCGGCCGCGACTACCGGCTGCTCTGGTCCGCCGCCGTCTCCTCCCGGTTCGGCGATGCCCTGCGTACGCCGGCACTGGCCCTGCTGGCCGCGATGCTGACCCGCGATCCCCGCGCGATCGCCGCGGTGACCGTGGCGGGGCAGCTTCCGCCGCTGCTGTTCGGCCTGCTCGGCGGGGTGTACGCGGACCGCTGGGACCGCCGCCGCGCGATGGCGTCGGTGGACGGGCTGCGGGCCGTCGTGGTGGCCGCCCTGGCCGTGCTGGTCGCCACGGACCGGGCCGGCGTGCTCGTGCTCGCGGCGACCGCGGCGCTGCTGGCGACCCTGGGCACGCTCTTCGACGCCGCCTCCTTCGCGGTGCTGCCGGCGCTGGTGCCGGCGGCCGCGCTGCCCACCGCCAACGGCCGCCTCCAGGCCGGTACGGCGCTCGCCGGCGGCTTCCTCGGCGCCCCGCTGGCCGGCCTCCTCTTCACCCTGGCGGCCCCCCTTCCATTCACCCTCGACGCCCTCACCTTCGCCGCCGCCGCCCTCCTCGCCCTCTCCCTCCGCCCCACCCCCACCCCGCGATCTTGCAGTTGTCGTCCGGACGAACTCGGCGAAAAGGGGCGATTCGGGGGCCACAACTGCAAGATCGGGGCGACGAGGGGGTGTGGGCGGGG
>NZ_JAEVHJ010000188.1:0-12978 GCF_016802855.1 Micromonospora sp. ATA51
GGTGGGTTAGAAGCGGGCGGGTTCGCGGTAGATGCCCCACTCGGCGCGGAGGGCGTCGCAGATCTCGCCAAGGGTGGCTTCGGCGCGGATCGCCTCGAGCATGGCCGGGATCATGTTCTCGTCGGTACGGCTGACCTCGACCATGCGGGCGACGGCGGCCTTGACCGCGGTCTCGTCGCGGGCGGCCTTGCGCTCGGCCAGCACCCGACGCTGCTCCAACTCCACCTCGTGCGAGATGCGCAGGATCTCCAGGTCCTTGGAAACCGTGCCGGTGTGGCAGTTGACCCCGACGATCCTCTTGTCACCCTTCTCCAGCGCCTGCTGGTAGACGAAGGCCGACTCGGCGATGTGGCCGGTGAACCAGCCGTCCTCGATGCCGCGCAGGATGCCCGAGGTCATCGGACCGATCTTGTGCGGGCCCTCGCCACCGAGCTGCCGGATCCGGGCGAAGATCTCCTCCGCCTCGGCCTCGATCTTGTCGGTGAGCGCCTCGACGTACCACGACCCGCCGAGCGGGTCGGCCACGTTGGTCACCCCGGTCTCCTCCATCAGCACCTGCTGGGTACGCAGGGCGATCTCGGCCGACTCGTCGGTGGGCAGGGCGAGGGTCTCGTCGAGGGCGTTGGTGTGCAGCGAGTTGGTCCCGCCGAGCACCGCGGCGAGCGCCTCGACGGCCGTCCGCACCACGTTGTTGACCGGCTGCTGGGCGGTCAGCGACACCCCGGCGGTCTGGGTGTGGAACCGCAACCAGAGGGCCTTCTCGCTGGTGGCGCCGTAGACGTCGCGCAGCCAGCGGGCCCAGATCCGGCGGGCGGCCCGGAACTTGGCGATCTCCTCGAAGAAGTCCACGTGGGAGTCGAAGAAGAAGCTCAGCCCCGGGGCGAAGACGTTGACGTCCAGCCCGCGCGACAGCCCCAGCTCGACGTAGCCGAACCCGTCGGCCAGGGTGTACGCCAGTTCCTGCGCGGCGGTCGAGCCGGCCTCCCGGATGTGGTACCCGGAGACCGACAGCGGCTTGTACCGCGGGATCTCCCGGGCGCAGTACTCCATCAGGTCGCCGATCAGGCGCAGGTGCGGCTCCGGGTCGAAGAGCCACTCCTTCTGCGCGATGTACTCCTTGAAGATGTCCGTCTGCAACGTACCGTCCAGGGTGGACAGGTCGGCGCCCTGCCGCTCGGCGGCGACCAGGTACATGCAGAAGACCGGCACGGCCGGGCCGGAGATGGTCATCGAGGTGGTGACGCCGGCCAGGTCGATGCCGCCGAAGAGCACCTCCATGTCGGCGGCCGAGTCGATGGCCACGCCGCAGTGGCCGACCTCGCCGAGCGCCTGCGGGTCGTCGGAGTCGCGGCCCATCAGCGTCGGCATGTCGAACGCGACCGAGAGCCCGCCGCCGCCCGCGCCGAGGATCATCTTGTAACGCTCGTTGGTCTGCTGGGCGTTGCCGAACCCGGCGAACTGCCGGATCGTCCAGGTCCGCCCGCGGTAGCCGGTGGGGTGCAGCCCCCGGGTGTACGGGAACTCGCCCGGCCAGCCGATCCGCTCGAAGCCCGGGTACGCGCTGCCCTCCGGCGGGCCGTACACCGGGTCCACGGTCATCCCGGAGAGCGTGGTGAAGTCCGCGTCCCGCTTGCGCGCGGCGTCGTAGCGGGCCTGCCAGCGTGCCCGTCCGGCGGCGATCTCGTCGGCGTTCATCCGCGGAGCTCCTCCTCCTCGAGTCCTCGACTGAAGACCGAGTGTAGAACGGCTGCCTGAACGATCGCTAAGGATGTTCGTACCGGCCGGTAACCTGACCGGCCGGTACGCACCCGTGCGGTTACTCCGGTGAGCCTGAGTTCTGCTGTCGTCGGTACTGCTCGACCGGGAGGCCGCCCCGTCCCCAGTTCTCGGTGTCGACCTCGTCGATCACCACGAAGGTCGAGTCCAACGGCTTGTTCAGGACGTCGAGCAGCAGTTCGCTCACCCCCTTGATGAGGGCGGCCTTCTCCTCGGCGGTCGCCGCGGACGCACCGGGCGTGCTGCCCTCCCGGGTGATCTGGATGGTGACGATCGGCATCGGCGTGGTCCTTTCTGCGGGTTGCGGTGGGGTCAGTGACCGGCGTTCTGGCCACCGTCGACGTGCAGGATCTCGCCGGTGACGAAGGGCGCCGACTCGAGGTAGACGACGGCGTCGACGATGTCGCTGGTCTCGCCCATCCGGCCGACCGGGTGCAGGCCGGCGAGCGCCGCGTGGGTCTCGACCGGGTGCATCGGGGTCTTGATGACGCCGGGCGCGACGGCGTTGACCCGGACGCCCCGGCTCGCGTACTCGATCGCCAGGGACTTGGTCGCGGAGCTGAGGCCACCCTTGGTCAACGACGCCAGCACGGACGGGACGTTGGAGTTGGCATTGTCCACGAGGCTGGTGGTGATGGTGACGATGTGTCCGGCGCCGGTGGCCAGCAGGTGCGGCAGGGCGCGCCGGGTGAGGTGGAAGAACCCGGCGAGGTTGATCCCGGTGGCCAGGTCGTACTCCTCGTCGGTGTAGTCGGTGAACGGCTTGGCGATGAAGACGCCCGCGTTGTTGACCAGGGTGTCGATGCGGCCGAAGCGCTCCAGGGCGGCGTTGATCACCCGCTCCGCGGTGTCGGCGTCGGCGATGTCGCCCCGGACGGTGACGATCTCCGGGTCGCCGGCGTCGCCGATCGAGCGCGAGGTCGCCACGACGCCGTACCCGAGCTTGCGGTACGCCGCCACGAGGCCGGCGCCGATGCCCTGCGACGCCCCGGTGATCACGGCGACCTTCTGTCCCTGCGTGCTGCTCATGACGTTCCTCTTCCTGACTGGCCGATGCCCTGTTGGCCGGGGGCCTGTATGCCCAGTAGACGACTGGTCGACAAAAAGCTAGCCGACCGGTCGTGTATCGTCAAAGGCATGGGACGGACGAGTGACGCGCGGAACAAGATCCTCGGTGCGGCCGCGACGCTGCTGGAACAGCGCGGATATTCGGCGCTGGGCGTGGCGGAGATCTGCACCACGGCGAACGTGCCCAAGGGCAGCTTCTACTACTTCTTCGAGTCCAAGCAGGCCCTGGCGCTCACCGTCATCGACGAACACTGGGCGAGCCAGCGGCGGCAGTGGGTCGAACTGCTCAGCAGCGACCGCGACCCGCTGCGGCGCCTACGGGACCTGTTCCAGGCCACCGAGGAGGTGCAACGCGCCGGGCAGCGGAAGGGCGGCCTGGTCGTCGGTTGCCTCTTCGGCAACCTCGCGCTGGAGCTCAGCAACCAGGCCGAGGAGATCCGCAGCCGGCTCCAGGAGATCTTCGAGGCCCAGATCGACCTCATCGAGCAGGTGATTGTCGAGGCGAAGGACCTGGGGCAGGCCGGCGCGTCGGTCGACGCCCACGAAGCCGCGCGGTCCATGGTCGCCCAGATCGAGGGACGCGCGCTGCTCGCGAAGCTGCTCAACGATCCGGCCCAGCTCGAGACGCTGTGGCGGAACAGCCTGGACCTCCTCCAGGTGCCACCGCAGGTTCGGGCGGCACTGGACTGAACGGACCGGCGCTGACCACGACCCACCCGATCGACGTGGACGGCGCCGCGGCAGCCTCAGGCCGACGGGACCGCCGGACGGCCCAGGGCCACGTCGTCGACCCGGATGTTGATCTCGTCCACCCGCAGCCCGTACGCCTCGACCGCCGCCGTCACCGCCGACCGCACCGCGTCGGTCACCTCCGGCACCGGCCGGCCGGCGGAGATCACCAGCACCAGGTTGACCACCGCCGCGCCGTTCGTGACGTGCGCCGAGCAGCCCCTCGTCGCGTCGCCCACCTGGTCCAGCCCGACCTTGTCGAGCACCGCGTTGAAGAACCGGGCCACGTCCCCACCCAGCTCGGCCACCCCGGGCACCGACTTCGCGGCGGCCACCGCGATCTTCTCCACCACCTCGTCGGAGACGTGGGTCGTGCCGCCCGCCACCGCGTCCGGCGTCACCGACAACTCCTGGGTCGCCTCGTCAGCCATGCTCTTCCCCCACCACACACGCGCGCACCGCCCCACGGCAGTGAGGCGGTGCGAGCGTACTAGTTGGCCGGGGTCCGGAGTGGACGGGTCAGGCGCCGAGCTGGGCCAGCAGTTCGTCCGCGGCGGCGTACGGGTCGATCGCGCCCTCGGCCACCTTGGCGGCGAGCGTCGGCAGCTCCGTACCGTCGCGCAGGGAGCCGATCCGGTTGCGGAGGACGCCCAGCGCGATGGCCTCGACCTCGGCGGCGGCCCGCGCCTCCCGGCGGCGGCGCAGCTCGTCGTGCTGCTCCAGCCAGCCGCGGTGCTTGTCGATGGCGGCGGCGATGTCGTCGATTCCCTCGCCCCGCGCGGCGACGGCCCGCACCACCTGCGGCCGCCACTCCCCCGGCCCGCGCTCGCCCAGGGCGATCATGCCCTGGATGTCGCGGACGGTGGCGTCGGCGCCGTCCCGGTCGGCCTTGTTGACCACGAAGACGTCCGCGATCTCCAGGATGCCGGCCTTCACCGCCTGGATCGCGTCGCCCATGCCCGGGGCGAGCAGCACCAGCGTGGTGTCGGCCAGCGAGGCCACCTCCACCTCGGCCTGCCCGACGCCGACGGTCTCCACCAGCACCACGTCGCAGCCGGCGCCCTCCAGCACCCGGACCGCCTGCGGGGTCGCCGCGGAGAGCCCGCCGAGGTGACCCCGGCTGGACATCGAGCGGATGTAGACGCCCGGGTCGGTCGCGTGGTCCTGCATCCGGACCCGGTCGCCCAGGATCGCCCCGCCGGTGAACGGGCTGGACGGGTCGATGGCCAGCACGCCGACCCGGTGGCCGCGCGCCCGCAGCGCCCGGACCAGCTCGTTCGTGGTGGTCGACTTGCCCACCCCCGGGGACCCGGTCAGGCCCACCACCTGGGCCTGACGGCGTACGGCGCGAGGGCCGCCGCGACCTGCGGCAGCACCTCGTCGCCGGACTCGACCAGGGTGATCAGCCGGGCCACCGCGCGGGGGTCACCCGCGCGGGCCCGCTCCACCAGCATCGGTACGTCCCGGCTGCGGCGCACCGATCCGGTGGCCGCCGGGGCGTTCTCGACGGTTTCGCCCACGGTCAGCTCTCGCCGCCCGCCGGCACGTGGATGATCAGCGCGTCGCCCTGGCCGCCGCCACCGCAGAGCGCGGCCGCGCCGGTGCCGCCGCCACGCCGCTTGAGCTCCAGCGCAAGGGTGAGCACCAGCCGGGCGCCGGACATGCCGATCGGGTGGCCGAGCGCGATGGCGCCGCCGTTGACGTTCACCTTGTCGGTGCTGATCCCGAGGTCCCGCGCGGACTGGATGCCGACCTGGGCGAACGCCTCGTTGATCTCGATGAGGTCGAGGTCGGCGACGCTGAGGCCGCCCTTCTTCAGGGCGTGGTTGATGGCGTTGGACGGCTGCGAGTGCAGCGAGTTGTCCGGACCGGCCACGTTGCCGTGCGCGCCGATCTCGGCCAGCCAGGTAAGCCCCAGCTCCTTGGCCTTGGCCTTGCTCATCACGACCACCGCGGCGGCCCCGTCCGAGATCGGCGAGGAGCTGCCGGCAGTGATGGTGCCGTCCTTGGTGAACGCCGGGCGCAGCTTGCCCAGCGACTCGGCGGTGGTGTCCGGGCGGATGCCCTCGTCCTCGTTGATCACCAGCGGCTCGCCCTTGCGCTGCGGGATGACCACCGGGGTGATCTCGTCGGCGAAGTGGCCGTTCTTCTGCGCGGCGGCGGCCCGCTGGTGGCTGGCCGCGGCGAAGGCGTCCTGCTCCTCGCGGGTGATGCCGTGCTTGACGCCGTGCCGCTCGGTCGACTCGCCCATCGAGCAGCAGTCCCAGGCGTCGCTGAGCCCGTCGAGGGCCATGTGGTCCTTGATCGTGACGTCGCCGTACTTGTAGCCGCTGCGCTGACCGAGCAGCAGGTGCGGGGCGTTGGTCATCGACTCCATGCCGCCGGCCACCACGATGTCGAACTCCCCGGCCCGGATGAGCTGGTCGGCCAGGGCGATCGCGTCCAGGCCGGAGAGGCAGACCTTGTTGATGGTCAGGGCCGGCACGGACATCGGGATGCCCGCCTCGACCGCCGCCTGCCGGGCCGGAATCTGACCGGCGCCGGCCTGGAGCACCTGCCCCATGATCACGTACTGCACCTGGTCGGGGGCGACGCCGGCGCGCTCCAGCGCGGCCTTGATCGCCACCCCGCCGAGCTTCGTCGCCGGGAGGTCCTTGAGGTTGCCCAGCAGCCGGCCCATGGGGGTCCGCGCGCCGCTGACGATCACCGAAGCCATGCCTGCCTCCGAGGGGGTGCCGAGCTGTACGCCTTAACGATTGTTCGGTCAGACTAGCGCCATGGCAGAGAACTCCCCCGTCGAGCCCGCTGCGGACTACGTCACAGACATCGGGCTGCGCCGCATCGACCACGTCGGGATCGCGGTGGCCGACCTGGACGCCGCGATCGACTTCTACCAGCGCACCTTCGGGATGCGCTGCGTGCACACCGAGACCAACGCCGAGCAGGGCGTACGCGAGGCGATGCTGGCCGTCGGCCCGACCACCGAGGGCGGCTGCGTGCAGCTGCTCGCCCCGCTCACCCCGGAGTCGACGATCGCCAAGTTCCTCGACCGCAACGGGCCGGGCGTGCAGCAGGTCGCGTACACGGTGGCGGACATCGACGCGGCCTGCGCTGCGCTGCGGGAACGCGGCGTCCGACTGCTCTACGAGAAGCCGAAGCGCGGCACCGCCGACTCCCGGATCAACTTCGTCCACCCAAAGGACGCCGGTGGCGTCCTGGTCGAGCTGGTGGAGCCGGCCGCCGACGGCCACTGACCGGTTCGGTTCGTCGGATGCGGCAGGTCGCGGGGTCCCGGTCCGGGACGCGGCGACCTGCCGCAGTCCGGACCGGCCCACCGTGCCGGCGTCCCACCACGCGGGAAGGCGTGCGGCGCTGCGCGGTTGGGCCTTCCCACGGACAGCTCCACGCATCGGTCGATGCAGTTTTTCACAGAGGACTTCCCGCCCTAGCTACCGTTCAGTAACGTCCGGCCCCACAGGAGCGCGACCGGTGCCGGATGTGTCGATTGCCGACATGGCGGTCGGTCGCACCGGCGCCGACGATGGCAGCACCCCCTGCCCCCCGGGCGTGGGTGCGGACGAACGGGAGGTCACCGTGCAGGACATCCTCGAAGCGATCATGGCGGCGGAAGGCTCCGACCAGCCGGAGCGGGAGCTCGCCGGCCTCGCCGGCCTGCCGGTACCGGAGACCTACCGGGGCGTGGTGGTGCGCGCCGAGGACACCCGGATGTTCGACGGGATGGCCACCCGGGACAAGGACCCGCGCAAGGCCCTGCACCTGCAGGAGGTGCCCACCCCGGAGCTCGGCCCCGGCGAGGCCCTGGTCGCGGTGATGGCCAGCGCCATCAACTACAACACCGTCTGGACCAGCATCTTCGAGCCGCTGTCGACCTTCAAGTTCCTCCAGCGCTACGGCCGGCTCTCCGAGCTGACCCGCCGGCACGACCTGCCGTACCACGTGGTCGGGTCGGACGCCGCCGGCGTGGTGCTGCGCACCGGCCCCGGGGTGACGAAGTGGAAGGCCGGCGACGAGGTGGTCGCGCACTGCCTGTCGGTGGAGCTGGAGGACGCGGCCGGCCACGACGACACCATGCTCGACCCGCAGCAGCGGATCTGGGGCTTCGAGACCAACTTCGGCGGCCTCGCCGAGCTGGCCGTGGTCAAGGCCAACCAGCTGATGCCCAAGCCGCGCCACCTGAGCTGGGAGGAGGCGGCCAGCCCCGGGCTGGTCAACTCCACCGCGTACCGGCAGCTGGTCTCCCACCACGGGGCCAACATGAAGCAGGGCGACGTGGTGCTGATCTGGGGCGCCTCCGGCGGCCTGGGCGGCTACGCCACCCAGATGGCGTTGAACGGCGGGGCGATCCCGGTCTGCGTGGTCTCCTCCCCGGAGAAGGCCGAGCTGTGCCGGAAGATGGGCGCCGACCTGGTCATCGACCGCGCGGCGGAGGGCTTCCGGTTCTGGAAGGACGAGGAGACCCAGGACCCGGACGAGTGGCGCCGCTTCGGCGAGCGGATCCGCGAGCTGACCGGCGGCGAGGACCCGGACATCGTCTTCGAGCACCCGGGCCGGGAGACCTTCGGCGCCAGCGTCTACGTGGCCAAGCGCGGCGGCACCATCGTCACCTGCGCCTCCACCAGCGGCTACCAGCACCAGTACGACAACCGGTACCTCTGGATGCACCTCAAGCGGATCGTCGGCAGCCACTTCGCCAACTATCGCGAGGCGTGGGAGGCCAACCGCCTCGTCGCGCTCGGGAAGATCCACCCGACGGTGTCCAGGACCTACCCGCTGGAGCAGACCGGCCAGGCCGCGTACGAGGTGCACCGCAACGCGCACCAGGGCAAGGTCGGCGTCCGGTGCCTCGCGCCCGCCGACGGCCTCGGCGTCCGCGACACCGAGCTGCGCGCCCGGCACGAAACGGCGATCAACCGGTTCCGGGGCCACTGACCCGTACGGGTACGGCCGGGTCGACCATTGCGGCGAGGCGGCCATTGCCTTTCCGCCGACCGGCACACCATTCGAGTCACGGCTGACAAAGGGCCGCGGGGCCTCGTCCCGCGGCCCCTTTCCCGTTCACCATGCGTGACGTCCGACCCGCCCGGGAGCTGCCAAGATCGCCGTTTGGTCCGGGTCCCGGCGGCGCCCGGAGTTGACCATGTAATGAGGACACGAAAGCTCGGGACCGCTCTTGCGAACGACCCCGGGTGGTCTGCGAGTATGTCCCAATGCCCCAGCAGCAGTCCTCCCCTCTCGCGTTCTTCGACAACGCGAACTCGCAGCCCGATTTCACCGTTGGCCTGCGCGGATACAACACCGGTCAGGTCGATGACTTCATCGGCCGGCTGACCGCCGCGCTGACCCAGTCCGAGCAGGCCCGCGCCGAGGCCGAGCAGCGGATGAACGACGCCCAGCGCCGGCTCCGCCAGGCCGAGCAGCGCCAGAACGCGCTGGAGCAGAAGCTCACCGACACCAACAAGCAGCTCGAGGAGAACAGCCGGCCGACCCTCTCCGGCCTCGGCACCCGCGTCGAGCAGATCCTCCGGCTGGCCGAGGAGCAGGCCAACGACCACCGCAACGAGGCCAAGCGCGAGTCGGAGGGCATCCTCTCCGCCGCCCGCCTCGAGGCCCGCGAGATCACCGACAAGGCGCGCGCCGAGGCGGCCGCGATGAAGGCCACCGCGGAGCGGGAGGCCGGCAGCGTCCGCACCGTCGCCGAGCGGGAGGCCGCGGAGGTCCGGGTCCAGGCCCGCCGCGAGGCGGACACGCTGCGCGCGGACGCCGAGCGGGAGACCAAGCAGCTGCGTACCGTCACCGCGCACGAGGTGGCCGAGCTGAAGTCCACCGTCGAGCGTGAGGTGGCGACCCTGCGGGCCACCGCCGAGCGGGAGATCACCCAGCAGCGGGCCAAGGCTGCGCGGGAGGCCGAGGAGAAGCGCGCCGAGGCGACCAAGCTGCTCACCGACGCGCGGGACAAGCGCGACAAGGACCTGCAGGCCCTGGAGCTCCAGCTCGCCGAGCGGCGGGAGAAGGCCGAGCGCGAGGAGTCCGAGCGGCACGCCGCGCAGGTCGCGCAGACGCAGAAGCTGGTCAGCGAGGCCGAGCAGCGGGCCCGGGCGGCCCAGGAGCGGGCCAAGGAGATCGAGCAGCGGGCCGAGGTCCGCCGGGTCGAGTCCGAGCGCACCGCCAACGACACGGTGGAGAAGGCCAAGGCGCTGGCCGAGAAGACGCTCAACGAGGCCAAGGCCGAGTCGCAGCGCCTGCTCAGCGAGGCCCGCACCGAGGCCGAGCTGACCACCCAGGCGGCCCGTCGCGAGGTCGAGGACCTCACCCGGCAGAAGGACGCCGTCACCTCTCAGCTCGGGCAGATGCTCTCCGGTCTCGCCGGCATCGTGCCGGGCGTGCCTGCGGCCGCGGCCAAGCCGGAGGCGGCCAAGAAGGAGGGCTCCGAGGAGCGGGTCACCGCCGAGTCGGCCAACTGAGCACCACCCGCATCGGGGCATGATCCACGCGCGGGGTGACACCGGGTGACCGGTGGAACCCCGCGCCGTCATGCTTTCGCCGCCCGTTCCGTCCTATCGGTGAAGTAGCTCCCAACAGGGGCGTCCGTATCGCCCCAGCAGAGCCGGATGCGTGTGAGGATGGGGGCATGTCGCACGGCGAGGAACTGTTTGCTCTCGGCGGGGACGTGACCACGGAGCCAAGCTTCGAGTCCGCTCTGCGGGGGTACGAGAAACGACAGGTCGACCGGTACGTCGCTCGTGCGGAGCACGAGATCGCCACCCTGACGTCCGAGCGGGAGCAGGCGTACACGCAGATCCACAAGCTGGCCGGCCAGGTCGAGGTGCTGCAACGCGACCTCGCCCAGGTGCGCAAGCAGGTGGGCGTGGTGGACCGCGCCTCGTTCCGGCACCTGGGGCCCCGGGTCGAGCAGATCCTCACCATGGCCGAGGAGCAGGCCGACGACATTCTCACCTCCGCGAACGAGGAGATCGAGGCGCGGCGGGCGGCCGCCGAGCACATCATCGAGGAGGCCCGGAAGCAGGCCGCGCAGGCGCTGAAGGACTTCGAGATCGCCCTCGCCGCCCGGCGAGCCGAGGAGGAGCGGCACACCGCCGCCCGCAAGGCCGAGGCGGACGCCCACCTGAAGGCCGCCAAGGACGAGGCGGAGACGCTGAGCCGGACCGCCAAGGGCGAGGCGGAGACGCTGAGCCGGACCGCCAAGGAAGAGGCGGAGACGCTGCGCCGGACCGCCAAGGAAGAGGCGGAGACGCTGCGCCGGACCGCCCAGGACGCACTCGCCAAGGCCCAGCAGGAGGCCACCCAGCTCCGGGACACCGCCAAGGAGATCCACACCCGGGCCCAGCAGGAGTCCACCCGGCTGCGGGAGTCGGCCAAGGCGGCAGTGGCCAAAGCCCAGCAGGAGGCCACCCAGCTCCGCGAGGCCGCCAAGGAGGTGCACGCCAAGGCCCAGCAGGAGGCCAAGCGCCTCACCGAGTCCGCGACCGAGGCGAGCCGAGCCACCCACGCCAAGGCGCTCCAGGAGGCCAAGAAGATCGTCGACGACGCCGAGGAGGCGGCGAAGGCGACCCGCGGCCGGCCCGGCAGGAGGCCAACCGGCTCACCACCGAGGCCGCCGACGCCGGCAAGCGCAACCGGGCCGAGGTCGAGGCGTACGTCCAGCGGATGCGGAGCGAGACCGAGGCGTACGTCCAGCACGCCCGCGCCCAGACGCAGCAGGAACTGGGCGCCTGGCGGGCCGGGGTGGAGCAGGAGGTCAACTCCCGACGGGAGGCGGCGGACAAGGAGCTCGCCCAGCGCCGAGCCGCCGCCGAGCAGGAGTTCGCCAAGCGCCGCGACGAGCTGGACAGGCAGCACACCACCCGGCACGCCGAGCTGGAGAAGCTACACAAGACCCGGCAGGACGAGCTGGAGCAGACGTACACGGCCCGGCGGAACGAGATCGAGCAGGGCGCCGCGGCGATCCGCGAGGCCGCCGAGCAGGACGCGCTGACCATGCGGCGCCGCGCCGAGGACGAGGCCGCGGAGCTGCTCCGCCGGGCCGAGGCCGACGCCGCCGGCAAGCGCCGCAAGGCCGACGAGCACGTCGCCGCCTCACGCCGGCAGTTCGAGGAGTACGCGGCCACCACCCAGCAGCACCTCGCCACCACCCAGCAGCACCTCGCCGCCACCCAGCAGGAGGTGGCCACCGGCCGGCAGCAGCTCGCCCAGGTGATGCTGGAGATCGCGCAGGCCCAGCAGGAACTGGCCGACCTGCGGCAGGAGACCTGGAAGTCCCGGCAGGAGTCCGACGAGCTCCAGCGGCAGCTGGCCGAGCTGCGCCTGCAGGACGCCACTGGCGCGGCGTCCGCCGGCCTCGCGGCCACTCCGGTCAGCCCAGGCAAGCTGGCCGGAGCCGCCAGCGGGGGCGCGGGCCCGACGACCGGCACGGGCGCGAACCCGGTCTCCGGCACGGCAGGGCGCCGGTGACCGCCAACGGCAGGGCACCGGTCCCCGCCAACGGCAAGGAGCCGGCGACGCCCGCCCCGCCCGGAGCGAAGGAGCCGATGACCGCGGCCCCGCCCGGAGCGAAGGAGCCGGCGAAGGTCGCCCCGGCCGGAGCGAAGGAGCCGGCGAAGGCCGCCCCGGCCGGAGCGAAGGAGCCGGCGACCGCGGCCGGTGCGAAGGAGCCGGCCGGCGCCGGCGCCGCAACGGCCGACGCCGGACCGGCCCGTCCGGTCCGCGAGCCGGTGACCACGGTGGACGGCGCCGCCGCGTGGACGGTGAGCCAACCGTGGCCGCCGTGCCGGGCGAGGGCGGCCGGGGCGCCACCCCGACGAAGATCACCAGCACCGGCGAGAACGGCAAGCGACCGACGAAGCCGACCACGGACGAGCGCAGCGCCAGGCCGAGCGCCGTCACCGTCGAGTCCGACTGACCGCCGCGGCACCCGCGCCCGGCGAGAGCGGATCGACGTCGCCGCAACGTGGGGGGTGATTCGCCGCCCCGCACACCGCCACATCCCCGACCCCGGTGCGCGCACCGCTACCTCCCCGACCTGGCAGCACGGGGCGTCCCCGGACACCGCCACATCGCCGAGCGGCGACGGCAGCCGGACGGGGATGGCGCCACCTCACGGAGGTGGCGGGTTCAGCACGCGCTGCCGGGCTGGCGGACGCTGGCGCTGCCGGGCTGGCGGACGCCGGCGCGGGCGAAGGGCTGGTGGGCGCACCCGCCGGCCGCTAACCTCCCGGCAGAGGCCAGCGGCGCGCCGGAATCCGGCCGTCCTCGGCCGACCGGTCCGGCCGCCAACCCCGGGTCGGCGAAGGCTACTCCGGCCGCCGCCGCCGGAGCAGGATCCGGGGAGGTCCGGTGTCACAGGACGGGCCGTCGGGCAGCGCCCGA
>NZ_JAEVHJ010000189.1:0-12927 GCF_016802855.1 Micromonospora sp. ATA51
GGCGTGGGTGGGCACGCTGTGGCGTACCGACACCGTGGCGAGGAACTTCGGCAGTTGCCGGTCGCGGGACATGGCGTACAGCAGCCGTGAGGTGGCGACCTGCGCGACGAGGGAGTTCGCCACGCCCCAGGCGACGGCGGTAGCGACTGCGCACAGGGTGGCAAGCCAGGGCCCACCGGCGAGCCGCGCGGCGTCGTAGAACGCCGTCCCGTCCGGGTCACCGTTCGCGAGCAGGCCACCCGGATCGGGCACCAGCAGCGCGGCCATCCAGGTCTGGGTGATGAACAGCAGTCCGGCAACTCCCAGCGCGGCGGCCATGGCACGGCCGATCTGTCCCGCGCCGCCCTTGTTCTCCTCGGCGAGCATGGAGATGCCGTCGAAGCCGAGGAAGCTGAGCACGGCGATCGACACCGCGCCGAACACCAGGGTCCAGGTGAACGTGTCGGGGTTGTAGAGCGGCGTCCAGGAGAAGCCCTGTCCCTTGCCCTGCGCGAGAGCACGACCCGCTGCGGCGAGGAAGATCACCAGGACGATGATTTCGCCGATGAGCATCACGCGGGTGATCAGGGCGGTCATCCGGATTCCGCGGTAGTTGACCACCGTGTTGAGCAGCACGAAGCCGACCAGCCAGACCCAGACCGGGACCGCCGGTACGGTGGAGTGCATCGCTACCGCCGCAATCAGGTACAGCAGGCTCGGCACCAGCACGTAGTCCAGCAGGATGGCCCAGCCCGCGAGGAAGCCGACCGGTGCGCCGATCCCCCGGCCCGCGTAGTTGTAGACGCTGCCGGCCAGGGGGAACGCCTTGACCATCTGGGCGTACGAGGCGGCGGTGAACACCAGCGCCACCATGCCGATGACGTACGCCAGCGCGACCATCCCGCCGGCACCCGCGTAGACGGATCCGAAGATGCCCATCGGCGCGATCGGCACCATGAACACCAGCCCGTAGAAGAGCAGGTCGGCGAAGCCGAGCGAGCGGCGCAGCTCCGGCCGGTACCCGAACCGCGACGAGTCCGGCGGCACCTGCGCCACGCCAATCTCGGTGGCGGCGCCGTCTGCCTGGTGTACATGGTGGTTCGTTCCTTCCTGTCGGTCATCGATGCCGGCGCTCTCGCGGCGGTGATGGAGTTGGGCAAGCGGCGGCAGCGGCTCAGCAGGCAGACGCATAGCCAGGAACTGCTGGATCGGCTGCTAGAGGCGCCAGACGATGGACAAGTCCTGGGCGCAGCCGCCGACCCGCACGGCGACGAACAAGCGGCGGAAAATGCCGCCGAGTTCCTCAGGTGCCGCGTCCGCCACCAACCCCGGCGCTGGCGCCGCCACCGCCTCCAGGACGAGCTGTTCGATGTCCTCGGCATCCACGGCGGCCAGCCGACAACCGCAGGGTCCTCGGTAGGCACGCTGACCGAGCATCCGCACGGGCTGCAGCGACGTGCCGCAACCGCGGCAGAGCAGCAGCCCCTCAAGGGTGAAGACCTTCGAGACAGGCGGTTCCGACTGCGCCTGCCGTTCACCGCTGCGGCGGGATGCGACACGGCGAACGCGGTCGCGCACGATGTCGCTTCGTACGTTCATGGCCACGGGGCACCTCCACCACTACCGCTGCTCGCAAACGCGAGGGCTGGCCACAGCGGTGGAAGTGTGGCGACCTCCGATCGCCCAATCCATCGCCGTGGTTGTCTGTGCGACCAGCCTGCGGGTCCGGCCCGTCCCCTGACGACGCGTGGACGTTCTAGTGTTGTCCTAGTTTCAGCTCGTCTACGCCCGCCGTCGTCTACTACGCTGCCGACTGCGACAATGACGCTGAGTACATGGCCTGGGGGCAATCCCGTGGAGACGGTACGGCGGTGGACCGGCCGCGAGGCGAAAGCATTACGCCTGGCTCTACGCATGAGTGTGCGCGGATTCGCCGAGCACTTGGGCGTCAACCCGGCGGCCATCTCCAACTGGGAGAAGCGGGGTGCCGCGACCCGCATGCGCTACGAGACCCAACAGATGCTCGATGTCGATCTGGCCAGGTCGCCGGCCGAGGTCAAGCAGCGGTTCGCCCAGACCCTCAAGGCGTCAGCGACCGCAGATCCGAGCGCCTCAACCGTGCCTGCCGACGGCAGCCGGCCCACGAGGCAAGATCTCGGTACCCGCTCCCAAGAACGGACGGCCGCCGTCCTCGCGGCGCTTGGCGGCCAGCAACCCGATGATCTCGCGTACACGCCCCCGGCCGACATCCAGCGCCTGGTTGCGGATTTCCTCGCCTCGACCACGCGCGTCTATCTGATCATCGGGCCTCCGGGCTGCGGCAAGACCAGCTTCACCCGCCACCTGGCGTCGCGGGCACCCGGAGTGGATGTTCAGCTGCTGACCGCGGACTCGTGGACCGAGGACACCGACCTGGCGCGGGAGATCCTCCGATACGGATCCCAGCCGGCCGGCGAGGATCCCCTGCTGACCCTGGAGGTTGAGAGCCGGAACCTGTCCCGGCCGCTGCTCGTCGTCATCGACAGCCCCCAGTCCCGCGCAGTGGTGGACAAGGTCTGCCGCCAGCTCGACGGCACGCTGCGGCAGGTGCTCTCGGGCAACCTGAGGTTTCTCCTCGTACTGCGCACACCGCCGGAGATCGAGCTCGCGCCCTACCCCGTCCTGTCGGCAGCGGTCATGCCCGGTCAGGGCCAGGGTCAGGGTGCCGAGCCGTCGCTGCGGCTGGACCGCTGGGACGCCCCCACCGCCCGGGAGGTGTGGAACGCGCAGCGGCATTCCAATGAACCTCCGTTCGACGCCCTGCCTCCGAAGATTCGCAACCTGGCCCGCCTGCCGCTGTACATGAGCCTCATCCGGGCCGCCAAGTCGACCGAGCCGCTCGGGCAAGCCAACGCCTACCGGCTCGTGGAATTCTGCGTCGCCTCGATCTTGAAGGCGGCGAGCCTGGACGTCGACCGCGCGACGGCGGACCTGACGGCACTCGCGCGGAGGCAGCTCGCTGCGGCATGGCCGCACCAGCTGCTTCCTGCGATCAAAGCCAACCCGCCAGGGAACGTCGGTGACCTCACCGCGTTCCCGATCGCGAGACTCGTTCGGTCCGGCCCGTCCGGCAGCCTGACATTCCATCACGACGTGATTCGTGAGTTTCTTTTCGCACGGTGGCTCGCCCAGCTCATCGAGTCTCACGGACGTTCGACCGTCACCATCGAGCTGCTCAACGACCTTGCTGCTCGCACGAGCCTGTCGGGCGACTTGCGAGGCGTCCTGGAGTTCTTGTTGCAGGGCTTGGATGCGACATCACCGGAGCTGCTGGCGGCCGTCGCTCAGTCGCCGTCGATCAGCATCACCGAAACGCTGCCGTTGATGCTCGAACTGACCGGCGAGAGTCCAGCCTTCGCGACCGCCGAGGTGCTGCGCGTGTGCGCCTCCCGGTGCCTGCACGACAATGGCCTACCGCTTGCCAGAGCCCTCCTGCACACCAACGCAGCCGCGACGGCACTGGGCGGGGAGTACCCCCGCTGGATGCTGCGGGTGCTGCGTCGCTTCGGGCCGGCAGTCTGGTCCGACATCGTGGCGTGCGTCGAGACGCAGCTGCCTGTCGCGGCTGTCCACGACTTCGTCCGCCTCGCGCAGCTCGACACCGTAGAGGACGCGGTCTTCCTCGCCCGACACTTCTACGTCTTCCTCACCGCTGACGACAGTACTTCCCAGGAGCTGAAGACACTCCTCGCCCATCCCGACTGGCGAGCCCGCGCCGCCCTCGCCGAGGGGATCCGAGCGAGTCACGCGATCCCCCAGCAGACGGTGATCTCGATCATGGAGTCGTTGACCGCGGACCGTGATTACAAAGTCCGCGCTGCCGCCGCCGAAGCCGCCGGCCAGTCGACCGCACCCGGTCTGGAACACCTACTGCCCACGCTCCTCGACGACCGCAACTGGCATGTCCGCGAACGTCTCCTCCAAGGGCTGTCCTTCAGAGTTGGAGACGAGAACTCGGCCGCCGACCTTGTCATCCGGGGCCAAGAAGCATGGCGCCATGGCCCTCGAAACGTTCGAGTCGCCGCCCAGCGACTTCTACTCGAATGCGGCAGGAAACCCCTACAGGACGAGGACTCCTCCCGCAGTGCTCTGTTCGGCTTGCTCCGCGAGATCCGTACCGGTGCCCTACGGCTACCCACGAACGTCCAGTCGGCTCTGATCCGTCAAGGCGTCGCCTCGAAGGACTGGCTCGTACGCACCGAGGCCAACCTGCTCGAACACCACGGCACAGCCACGAGCGCAGCCGCAGGTATCGGCAAGGAAGCCTTCCGGCGTCTCCGAGGCGGACGCGCCCTTCAGGTCGCGCTCGACGTACGCGACGTCGACCACGCGATCGCCGTCGCGCAGGCCGCAGCCAGCGCGGGCGTGCAATTCATCGAGATCGGCGACCCGCTCATCAAGAGCGTCGGCGTCCAGGCCATCAGCGCGGTCAAGCAGCGAACCCCTGGTGCGTGGATCGTCGCCGAGATGATGTCCGCAGACTGGGGGCGCGACCAGGTGGTTCTCGCGACCGAGGCCGGAGCCGACGTCGTACTACTCATCGGACCCGCCAGCATCGCCAGCGTGTCCGCAGCGGCCGAAGCGAGCAGACGGTTGGGCGTCCCCGTCATGATCGACGTGCCCGAGGGCCGGCTGGTCCAGGACTGGGTGCAGGACATGGAACGCGCGGGAGTCGACGGCTTCGCCATCACCACGAACATCGACCTGGGCGTGGCCGGCTTTCACCCTCTCGACCAGGCACAACTCATCAGGTCGTGGACGAAGCTGCCGGTCGCGGTCTCCGGTGGTTTCGAACCCACCGACGTTGAGGCCAGTCGACGACGCTCATGGGACATCCTCGTCGTCGGTCGCGGAGTCACCGACTCCCTGGATCCCGCCGTCGCCGCGCGGGACCTCGCCGCTTCGATCGAACTCACCGAAGGACACCGCTCATGATCATCGCGCCGCTCACGGTCGACCGGATTCCCGACCTCGAGAAACTGCTGGCGCTGGGAGAGCCGTACATCAGGCTGCGGGGCTCATCGGACTACTGGCTGTACGCCACGCTGTTCGCCAACACCTGCCCACTCGCCATCATCGACGGGCAGGTCGTCGGCAGCGTGATCGCCTTCCGAAGCCAGGTCGACCCGTCAGAGATATACCTGCAAGACGTGATGACGCACCCCAGCCACCGCCGTCAAGGGGTAACGCGGGCGCTCGTGGAAGAAGTTCACCGCCAAGGCTCCCTCTGGGGATGCCGGCGCCTGTTCCTGACCTCGGAACCCGGCAACCAAGCCGCGCACAGTGCGTGGCTCGGCTTGGGCTTCAGTAACCGCTCAGGAGACACCACCGAGCAAGGCGTGTCCGTGATCTCCGATTACAAGGGGCCGGGGAAGCACCGCGCCGTGTATGAGCGACCGATCGGCGCCTAGATTCGGGCGCCACGCGGGCGGCGGCTGGACGTGCACGGCCGCGTGGACCTCCGCGACGGGGATGGGCAGCAGCGCTGTTGTGGCGTGAGCATCAGCCCGCGCATTTCTACGGGCAGTCAGAAGACGTGCTCGGGCCCGCGTGACATCTCCGTCCGGGCGACGTACGCCAAGTCGGTCTGCTCGCTTTGCCGCTGTCGACGATGTCCTGCCCGCGAGAGTTGGGACTGGCGGCCTCGGCTGCGCCCGCCCCAGGCAGGGCGGGCGCAGGTCACGCGGCGCGTGGCGGTGCGGGTTGATGCAGGCGGAGTAGGCGGGCGAGTGTGGCGGCTTGGTCGACGGTGGGGAGGCCGGCTTCGGCGGCCAGTGCTTGGATCTCGGTTTCGGTGTCGGGGTCGGTCAGGTAGCGGGCCATCGACAGCGTCCCCGGCAGAACGGCAGGCTCGCGGTCGGGGTCGGGGTGTGCGGTCGGGGCCTCGCCGCCGGTTGTCCGCGTGGGCGGGGTCGGCGGCGACGGGTGTGGTGTGTTCGCGCGTGATGCCTGGTCACGGCGTGTGGCCATGTCCCTCCCAGGACGGCTCGTGGCGTGAGGTCGACGAGTGGGGCCATGGGCATCTCCTTGTCGGTGGTAGGGACTCGTTCAAGAACGATCGCCGGGTTCCGCCAGAGCCGGAGTCGGCGGCGGCTCGACGAGCGGTGGGGGCCGTGGACGGTACCTCTGGTGACCGCGGAAGTGGAGGTGTTCGCCACGCACAGCGACTCACAGCGGCATGCCTCTCATGGGCGGGCGTGGGCGCTGTCGCCGCGCGGCGCGGCTGACGGACTCTGACAGCTCCCGTTCGAGGCGCAGTCCGCTCCGGTCGCCTCGGTGCGCGCCCGTACGGCGGGCGATGGCTACCGCCCCGGCCGGGTTGGCACGTGCGGGTGGCTTCGGCGGCGTGTGCGGCCTTCAGGCCGCCGCACGCGCCGGGTGTGCCGCCTTGCCTCATCAGGCGTCCCTCTCGTCCGGGGCGGGCTGGTCGTAGGTGGGGTAGTGGTCGTCGTGGTGGGTGTCGGTGTAGGGCAAGTCGATGAGTCGGTGACGGCCGGCGCGGCCGGGCAGTTGCCAGACCTGGTGGGCGGGGCTGGCGGCGAGGGCGGTGCGCAGGTCGGCGGTGGTGGTGGCGATGACCGTCTGCAAGCCGATGCCGGCGAGGCGGTGGTGCAGGTTCGCCTCCCTTCGTGCGGAGGGGAGGTGGAACAGCACCGGCCACGCCCAGGTGCTCATCGTGTACAGCCGCTCGTATTTGATGACCTTGTCGGTGAGGACCTGGAGGTGTTCGAGCCCGGTGTCGTACTCGAGGAAGAACGGCACGGACCGTCCGCGCTCGGTCCACACCCCGGCGCCGTCCGGGCGGGGGAAGCCGGTCGCTCCGGCGATGATGATGTGCGGGTCTGCGCCTTCACGGTAGAGGGTGCCGGGTTCGTGGTAGGCCGACGCGGGCTGCCAGCGGACCAGGTTGCCCTCGGGGTGGGTGCGGGCGTGGGCGGCGAGGTCGATGAAGACCTGGTTGCCGCCGAGCAGGTGCGGCAGGTCCGGCCGGCGGGTCAACGATTGTTTGCGGCGGCGGGCCTGGTCCCGGCGTCCTCGGGCGAGTCCGCGTTGGGCGTGGACGTGGTCGTAGCCGAGTTGGTCCAGGACGTAGTGGTAGGGGTACGAGCCGCCGTCGGCCTTGTTGGGTCGGAAGCGGTCCACCGCCCGCAGGGCGGTGAGGCGGCGCAGGCGGCGTTGGGTGAAGTCCAGGGAAGGGAACAAGGCGGCGGCGATCTGGTCGGTGGTGAGCACGCCGTGGTCGTAGAGCCAACCGAGGAGCCGGTCGTCGCGGGCGGTGATGCTGGCCTGCAGGCGCAGCAGCGGATCCGCGGTCGGTAGGTGTTTACCCACGGGCAGCCCCTGGGGGGAGACCCGAGACTGGAGGGTCTGTCTGGAGCGGTCCCAGACCACTAACAGCGGGGCTGACCTGGGCTGTGAGCGGCCGTGAGAGGTCAGGTTGGGGGTCAGCATCAAGACGGACGGTAGAACGGAGATCGACACTGACTGCTGAACCGCCGGGCACAATGAATGCCGAGCGACGGTGCCGTGCAAGCCTGCATGGGTCCAGCCGGCGACGCCGCTGAAGGTCGCTGGGTGGGGTCGTCATCATTGCTGCTCCAAGGTCGAAGATGTGGGTGGGTATGCGGTGCGCGCGCCGCCCGCCGCAGCGGGCAGACACGCGCTGACAGGTCTGGTCAGGTGGTGTCAGCTGCCGGGTCTCCCGGCAGACGTGGATGCGGGCCTGACAGCGGCGGCCTACTCTGACAGAAGCCGTGAGTCGAAGCTCTGTCACGCGGCCTCCCGCTGTGACAGATCCGGTTCGGGCGGGGTGGTCTCGGCACGGAGGACGCGCACGAGCGCGGAGGCGGTGGCGTTGGACAGCTGGTGTCCGTCCGCGCGTAGCTGGTGGGCGAGGGCCTTGCGGGACAGCGGTGTCCCCTCGGCGGTGAGGGCGCGGGCGGCGGTCCGGGCGGCCGGGACCAGCGCGGCGACCTCCGGACCGTCCTCGTCTGTCGTCATCTCGGTGTCCCGGCGATCCAGGACCGCCGGGGGTTGGTCCGCGACGGCGGGGACCGCGGTCCCGCGGTCCAGGACCGCGGTGGCGGTGACGGGGACCGGCGCTCCGGTGTCCGGGACCGACGCGTCGACAGCGGGCGGCGGTCCGGGCTTCGTCCGCTCGGGCCGCGCGGTCTGCTTGGGCGGGGTGGGGTCGGCGCGGCCGAGGGCGATCTTCACCATCGCCAGAAACCCGAGGGCCGGTAGGGCGGCGGCGATCCAGCCGATCACCGACGCCTCCGCCTCCACCACCTGCGCCGCCAGGGACAGCGACACCGCTACCACGAGCACCGCGGCGGGGAAGGCGACGGACGTGCCGAGGCGCCGTTTGCGGCGCAGCTCCAGACCGGCGGCGATCGACATCAACTCCAGGACGATCGCGTCGGCCCAGGCCAGCCAGCCCGGCTGCCCGTGCGCGGCGGCGACGTCGTGCACGTGCGTGAACGACGCCGCGCCGGCCGCGCCGCCGATCAACAGCATGATCGCCACCTGGGCGCGGTCCTCCCACCGCCCCCGCCTCGTAGCCACCGGGGTCGGTGAGTCGGGATGTCGTTGGTCAGGTGTCGCCAACGGCCCACCACCTGGGTCCAGGCGGCGCGTGCACGGCCGCGGTCGGCGTTGTCGTGTGACGGCGGTCCGCGACGGCAGCCGCCGTCACGGACGGGTTGGTGTGGTGCGACATCACGTTCTGCTCCTCGAACTAGGTTGTAGGTTGCAAATGCGGCAGGGAGAGGGTCCGCCCTGGGTCGCGCCTGCCCACTCGGGTCAGCTTCTGGACAGGCGCGACCCTGCCGGGTGACGCCCGGCCGGGCGGACCCCTCGTGCGTGCAGGGCACGGCAAACAGTCGCTATGGTCGAGTCAACGGACACGCCACACCCCGCGCAGGGGCAGACACCAGGGCAGCAGGCATCGCCACAACCCGCACAACAGGGCTGCGTTTCGACGCGCGGACACAGGGCAGACGGCCAAGCCGAGCCACACCAGATCAACACTGACCACCGGCAGCGCCATAGAAGCGTTCAGGTGGTGCGGCGGCTCAACTCGCCGACAGGCGATCCTTCATGCGGGGGGCCTCCCTACTCTCCACGCCCCCGCGCGGCGTCGGTACGAACAACGGCAGGCACCCCGTCCGGGGTGCCTGCCCGCTGCGTGTGTGGCCGACTGCGCCAACCGGCGCTGCGGGAACGTAACTCCATTACGCCCCGGAAAACCGATGAAGTCAACCACTGATTCGTAACAGGTTGATCACCGAGTCTTGCCAACAGTCCGGCTAGGTGCTAAAGGCTCCGCCTGCGTTCGTCGTGGTCCTCCTCAGTCCGGCCCGACGCGGCAAAAAACTACTCTGGCAGGCTCACTTGCTGAGATGCAGATCTTCGCGTGTGGACTCGACGCGGGGTCGGGCAAAGGGCGTTCGCCAGCCCGCATGCCAGGGCGCTGTCGCATCAGCTTCTGCGGTCGTTTCGGTCGGTCAGCGGCGAGCAACACCGGTGTGATGGCCGTGCTGAGCGCTCAGGTCGGCGAGGAAACCACCGAGCCAGCCGGTCGCGTCCAGTGACCACTCAGCCAGAGTCGCCAGCCTGACCTGGGTGTCGCAGGGACCGGGGCTCTGCTGTGCGGACCTATGGGCATCATGCGGGATAGCTAGATCTGCACTGTCGGCATTGATCTCTCTCGCTGCCTGCCGCATGCTGTGAGGACACGGCGGGAGGTCGGTCGATGACTTCGGGTAGCCATGGCGAGCCGGGTGGTTGCGGCATGCGCCCGACTCACCCGGTCCAGACGAGGGCGCATGGCTAGGAGCGCCCGCACCCGCAGCGCGGCCGAAGTGCCCGGCCCTCGGGGCTCTGCTGAGGCGTACGGCGCCCTGCTTGAGGCAGCAGTTTCTCGCTTCGGTGCTTCCGTCGCGCCGGTGCTTCAGCGGGGCCTGGCTGCTCCGGAGGACACTTTGCGGGCGCCAATGGTCGAGCTTCTCAGTGCGGCTGGACGGGCGATCGGCTGCCCGGTTAGGGCGCATGGCGAGGTCCGCCTCCCGGATCTGGCTATCCGCCCTGACTACTTGATCGACGTCGACGGAGCCCCGATTGGGTATGTGGAACTCAAGGCGCCGGGTCGGGGCGTTCCCAGCCACGGTTGGCATCCCACGGCGCGGGAGCGTAAGCAATGGGTCCAGCTTCAGTTGCTTCCAAATGTTCTGTACAGCGACGGTCAGTCCTTCGCGGTATATCGCTGGGGAGAACTGCAGGGGCCAGTGGCACGGATGGAAGGCGACCTGCACCGGGCCGGTGCGCGGCTTCGACCCGCAGACGCCAACCTGGCGCTCGTGCTCCATGCTTTCCTTGCGTGGCGTCCACGTCCACATCGCCGCCTCGAACATCTGGTCCGAGACGCGGCACGACTTTGTCGATTGTTGCGCGACGAGGTGTTGGACACCCTTGGTCAAGAGCGGCTCGGCGGGAGGGTACGGCTCTTCAGTGATCATCTAGCCGACTGGCGCACCTGGCTATTTCCGCACTTGAGCGAGGAGTTGTTCGCCGACGCTTACGCGCAGACCGTCACATTCGGGCTGCTTCTGGCGCGCCGGTCAGGAATCGAGTTCGAGGGCAAGGAACTGCCGACGCTCGGGCGAGAGCTGGCAAAGAACCACCTTCTCGTCGGGCGAGCGCTGGCTATCCTCACCGAGGACCACGGTGGTCCCAGCATTGAACAGCGCAGCGTGGCTCTGCAAACGCTGCGGCGCGCCATCGCGGCCAGTGACTGGACGGATTGGCGGACCGACACGTCCGACCAGTTGTATGAACACTTCTTGGAGCTGTACGACCCAGCAGTGCGACGGGGAAGTGGCTCCTACTTCACGCCGCAGCCAGTTGCAGACTTCATGGTCCAATTCGTCGACAGCATCCTGCACGACAAGCTGCGACGACGGCTCGGCCTCGCCGACCGCGACGTAGTCGTCGTCGACCCGGCTATGGGCACCGGCACCTTCCTGTTGAGCGTCATTGCACGTGTAGCGGAGACGATTGCGGCTGACCACGGGGACGAGCCGGCCGAACTTCGTGCCCTCCTCGGCCGATTAGTCGGCTTTGAACGCCAGATCGCGCCTTTCGCCGTAGCGGAACTACGGCTGCACCAGGATCTCGCAGCCCGGGGATTGGAAGTCACCGACGAGAAGGTCAGGTTCTACGTCACTGACACCCTAGACGATCCTAACGTGGAGACGCTTGTCAGCCCGTACGTATACCGCCCAATCGCCGATTCCCGGGCGCAGGCAATCAAGGTCAAGACCGAGGAACGAGTCATGGTCGTTCTCGGCAACCCACCCTACCTCGAACGCGCCAAGAGTCAGGGAGGGCTCGTACTTGCCAGCAACAAGGGAAAGTCGAGCATGCTTGACGCCTTTCGAGGGACGGGTACCGGCCGACTCGAATTCAAACTGCACAACTTGAACATCTACTTCTGGCGCTGGGCCACCTGGAAGGTATTCGAAGCGCATCCTGAGCATCCCGAGGGAGTCGTGGCATTCGTCTGCACGTCGGCTTATACGACCGGACCAGGCTTCGCCGGCATGCGCGAGTACCTGCGAAGGCAAGCGGACTGGGGTTGGATCATCGATCTCTCTCCTGAGGGGCACCAGCCCGAGGTGCCGACGCGCGTCTTCCCGGACGTGCAGCAGCCGTTGTGCATCGGCGTGTTCGGACGCAGCAAGACGGCCGATACAGCAACACCCGCCAGGATTCGTTACATTGCCCTCTCCGGGACCAGGCAAGAAAAATTCGACGCCCTCCAGACACTGACTGCCGCAAGCGGTCGCTGGTTGGACTGCCCAACGAAGTGGTCAGCACCCTTCCGTCCCGCATCGCAGGCCACATGGAACGACTGTATTGCGCTCGCCGACCTGATGCCGTGGCAATCTCCAGGTATCAAACCCAACCGAACATGGGTTTACGCGCCGGACGAAGAAACGCTGGCCGAGCGGTGGCGGCGCCTGAGCTTGGCTCCCCTAGCAGAACGGCCAGAGCTCATGAAGGAAACTCGGGATAGGAAAACCGGCCTCGCATTCTCGCCGCACTTCGACGCTACCGGTCAGCCCGCGTCACTGGCTGGTGACATCGATCCTCAGGTTTCCATCAGGCGCATATCGTTCCGGAGCTTCGACCGGCAGTACGTCATCGCCGACCGGAGGGTAGTCGACTTCGCCCGTCCCGATCTCTGGTCTACATATGGAACGCACCAAACGTATTTGACCACATTATTCGCGGAATCGGTAACTTCCGGACCGGCCGTCGTGTTCGCCGCTGAAGTGCCGGATACCCACCACTACATGGGCCATCACGGAGGCAAGGTACTACCTAAATACCGTGACGCCAGCGGTGATCGACCCAACATCGCGCCTGGCTTGATCGAGCACCTTTCCCGTCAGCTCGGGATCAACATTACCTGCGACGACGTGCTCGCCTATGTTGCCGCCGTGGCGTCGCATCCCGGCTTCCCGACACGATTCTGTTCGGAGCTTCGCACCCCGGGACTACGGATTCCGTTGACATCGAACCCCGAACTCTGGCTTAGAGCAGTCGGGCTTGGTGAACGAGTAATCTGGCTCCAGACCTACGGTGAGCGTTATGTCTGCTCAGCGGCCGGCCGTCCACAAGGACCCCCGCGGGAACTGCGGCCTGATGTCCTTGCGCCCATACCAGGGACGCCTGGCCACATGCCCGAATGCATCACGTACGATCGGGACAGCTCGACCCTGTACGTTGGCGAAGGAGCCCTCGGTCCCAATGCCGCGTAGCCTAAGTTGATCATGGTGTTGGGTGGGTATCCGGGGGTCTGCGGCGTGGCGGGATGACGCCGATGGTCCTGACCGTTTTGATCAC
>NZ_JAEVHJ010000190.1:0-12882 GCF_016802855.1 Micromonospora sp. ATA51
CCCGACCGGCACCCGGTCGGCGGACGCCCACCCGCGCGCGGCGGACCGGGGCGCGAACTTCGGCCCGGCCGGACGGCGCGGGGGCGGCGGGCCGACCGGGGAGCCGACGCCCGGCGAGGACCGGGTGCGATGACCGGCGACGGGCTCAGCGTGACCGGCACCGGTGTCACCGTTAACGCGGCAGCCGGCGAGGGGGTCGACCGGGCGGTGCTGGCCGAGTCACGCCTGGCCGAGCTGCGCGCGCACACCGGCGCCGACGTGGTGGCGGTGACCCTGGACACCGAGGGTGCGGTGGTCGGCGGGGCCGACGGGGAGCCCCGACGCAGCCACAGCACCCCGGTACCGGCCAGCCACGCGGTCGGCGCCGGGGACGCGTACCTGGCGGCGATGACGCTGGCGCTGGCGGCCGAAGCGACGCTGCCCACCGCCGCCCAGCTCGCCCAGCTCGCCGCGACCATCACGGTCTCCGACACCGGCACCTGCGTGTGCCGGCGGGAGGACCTGCTGGAAGCGCTGGGCGCCGGGCGGGACGAGACCGGCCACCCGACCCTGGTCGCGCCGACGAGCTGGCCTCGATCGTCGAGGACCACCGGCGCTCCGGCCGCTCGGTGGTCTTCACCAACGGGTGCTTCGACGTGCTGCACCCGGGGCACGTCCGCTACCTGACCCAGGCCCGCGCGCTGGGCGATCTCCTGGTCGTGGCGGTCAACTCGGACGGCAGCGTACGCCGGCTCAAGGGGCCGGACCGGCCGGTGAACCCGGTCGAGGACCGGACCGCGCTGCTCGCCGCCCTGGAGTGCGTCGACCACGTGGTGGTCTTCGAGGAGGACTCGCCGGCGCCGCTGATCGAGGCGGTCCGCCCGGACGTCTACGTCAAGGGCGGCGACTACCCGCCGGAGATGGTGCCGGAGGCGCCGCTGGTCCGCCGGCTGGGCGGCCAGGTGCGCACCCTCGGCTACGTGCCGGACCGGTCCACCTCGGCGATCATCGACCGGATCCGGGCGCAGTCGGCCACCGGCAACGGCGCCGCGGCGCAGTCCGTCAGCGGCAACGGCGCCGCGCCGCAGCCCTCGACCGTCACCGACGGCGCGCCCGGCAGGCGGACGTGAACCGACCGCTCGACCTCGGCGCGCCCGCGGAGTTCCGCCGGCAGCGGCAGCTCGACGTGCTGATCCCCACCCGCAACCGCCCGGCCGAGCTGGCGGTCACTCTCTCCGGGCTGGCCGCCCAGGAGGGCGTACCCGACTTCGGGGTGGTGGTCAGCGACCAGTCCGACGACGAGGCCGCGTACCTCCACCCGGCGGCGGCCACCATGGTCCGGGCGCTGCGCCACCGGGGCCACCCGGTGCTGCTGACCCGCCGGCTACCCCGGCGCGGGCTGGCCGAACATCGCGCCTACCTGCTGGACCGGTCCGTCGCCCGGTACGTCCTCTGCCTCGACGACGACGTCTGGCTGGAGCCGGGCACGCTGTCCCGGCTGGTCACCGCGATCCGCGAGCTGGGCTGCGGATTCGTCGGCAATGCGGTGCACGGCCTGTCCTACGCCGACGACGTGCGGCCGGACACGCACGGGCACTACGAGGAGTGGCAGGGCACCCCGACCCCGGAGCGGGTACGCCCCGGCACGCCGGCCTGGGACCGGGCGCAGATCCACCCGGCGGCGAACCTGCTGCACGTCACCGAGAAGCTGCGGCTGCCGGCGGGCGCGTGGCGCGCGTACAAGATCTCCTGGATCGGCGGCTGCGTGCTCTACGACCGGGCGAAGCTGGTCGACGCCGGTGGCTTCGAGTTCTGGCGGCGGCTGCCCGAGCGGCACCAGGGCGAGGACGTGGCCGCGCAGCTCGCGGTGATGGCCCGGCACGGCGGCGCGGGTGTGCTGCCCAGCGGGGCGTACCACCTGGAGACGCCGACCACGGTGACCGAGCGGGACGTGGAGGCCTGGGAGGTCGTCCTCACCGAGTCCGACACCCCGCAGCCCGCCTGAGCGCCCGATCAGCCGCGAAGCAGTTCGCGGGCCGCCTCGACCACCTCGACCGTGGGCACGTCGGCGACGAAGGAGTCCCGGTGCGGGCAGTCGCCGTCGCCGGGGCGGTGCGGGTAGATATCCCGGGTGCAGTCCATGCCGCAGACCGGGCACTGCGTCGTCCAGGAGGCGATCGGCCGGTGCCGGGCGCGCAGCGGGGTGGCCCCGTTGATCAGGTTGCCGATCCAGTAGACGCCGACCGTCGGGGTGCCGACGGCGGCGGCCAGGTGCAGCGGGCCGGTGTCGTTGGAGACCATCAGCGCGCAACCGGCGTAGCAGGCGGCCAGCCCGCCGAGGCTGAGCGTGCCGACCTGCGGGCGTACCGGCACCCCGGCCGCCGCGACCACCGCCTCGACCACCTCTCGCTCGGCGGGCGTGCCGGTGACCAGCACCTCGTACCCGTCGCCGACCAGGGCGCGGGCGACCTCGCCGAACCGCTCCGACGGCCAGCGCCGCCGGGTGTCGGTGGCCCCCGGATGCAGCGCCACCCGGGGCTGCCGCGGCTCGCCGAGCACCCGCCGGGCCTCCGCGCGGTCCGCCTCGGTCACCGCGAGGGCCGGGACGATCGTGGTGGCCGGCGCCCCCACCAGGGCGGCGACCTCCAGGTAGCGGATCACCTCGTGCTGGTAGTAGACGTACCGGATCCAGCGGTCCAGCGGCGGGGCGTCCTCGGCGCGCGGCCCGGCGGTGACCCGGGCGCCCAGCCCGGCGACGAGTGGATTGGAGTTGCGGCCGCCGCCGTGCAGCTGCAACGCCAGATCGAAGCGTTCGTCGCGGGCCGCGGCGAGGAAGTCGTCCAGGGCGGGGCCGGCTTCGTCGGGGCCGGGGTCGCGGATGCCGGGCGCGGGCGGGACCACCAGCACCCGGTCCACCGGGCCGGGCCGGTCGCGCCAGAGCTTCGCGTGCCAGGGCGCGCCGAGCAGCACGATCTCCGCCGACGGGTACGCGGCCCGCAGCGCCTCCAGCGCGGGCAGGGTGAAGATGAAGTCGCCGAGCGCGTTGGCCCGCAGCACGGCGATCCGCTCGACCTCGGGCACCCGCTCGCCGACCGGCCCGAGCAGGGACGGGGTGTCCACGCGCGCCGCTAGGGCCGGTCGATCTCGTCGACCGTGGTGTCCGGGTGGTGCATCTCCCGGTCCGCGGCCGGATCGGCCAGGGTGGTCGTACCGGTGCGGGCGGGTCGGGAGCCGGTGCGCCCGACGGTGATGGTCCGCGGGGCGGGCCGGGACGCCCGGGGCAGTCGGACCCGGAGCAGGCCGTGGTCCATCACCGCGTCGATCCGGTCCGGGTCCACCCGGGACGGCAGGTCGACCCGATACTCGAAGCCGCGCGTCTCGAAGCCGCCCGGGATGCCCTGGTCGGCGTTGACCTCGGCCTCCGAGCGGGCCCGGACGCAGAGCTCCCGGTCGTCCAGCTCGACGGCCACCTCCTCCGGCGCCACCCCGGGCAGCCGGGCGACGACCTCCCAACCGTCGGCGGTCTCGGTCAGTTCGACGTCGGGCGAGGCCGAGCGGCCGCCGACCAGGCGGCTGAGCTCCGAACGCAGCGACTGCAGCTCGCCCATCGGGTCCCACCCCTGCTGGCGGCCGCGCCAGCCCCGACCGCTCGACTGTTCCGTCATCGCACGTCTCCGATCCGCTGGTTGGCCGTGGGGGGTCGCAGCGAGCTGGGAGCGTTCAGGTCGGCCTGCGGGTCGACCCCGACGCCGAGCCGGTCGACCAGCTCACCGCCGAGCCAGGCGCTGATGCCGAGGATCGCCACGGCCACCACCTCGATGGCGATCAGGGCGCCCCCGGCGGCGCGGGAGTCGGCGTTGAGCCGGACCACCCAGATCGCGGCGAAGAGCAGGATCACCGCGACGTTGGCGGCGGCGTGGGTGAGGCCCACCCGCTTCGCCCGGGTGCCGGTGGGGAGGGCGAGCAGGTCGACGCTGCCGGCCGCCGCGGCCAGCAGGCCCCCGATCAGACCGACGGTGATGTTCCAGTACGCCACCTCGCCGAGGAGGTCGGGCCCGCCGACGGTGTCCACCACGTCGAAGATCACCGCGGTGACCAGGAGCGCCACCGGGAACATCACCAGCATCGGGTGCACGGGGTGGCCGAGCACCTTCAGTCGGCTCTCCATGGTGGCCTCCATCGTCGCGTCCGAGCGCGCTGCGGCTTAGGCGGTACCCGTCGGGCTCCCGGGGAAACCTCGCGTTCGACGCGCTCGCCTAGGCTGGTCGCGGCGGGGCCGGCCGTTCCACCGGCCCACCCGGGTCAACGGACGGGGGAGGAACACGTGACGGCGGAGATCACCTCGCACGAGGAGCTGCGCGAGCTGCTGGGGACGCCGATGCCCCGGGCCGTGGCCAAGGAGCGGACGGTGCTGCACGAGCGGGACCGGCAGTGGCTGGCCGCCTCGCCGTTCTGCCTGGTCGCCACGGCGGGCGCGGACGGCAGCTGCGACGTCTCGCCGAAGGGCGACCCGCCCGGCTTCACCCGGGTGCTGGACGAGACGACGATCGCGATCCCGGAGCGGCCGGGCAACCGCCGGGCGGACGGGTACCGCAACATCCTGGACAACCCACACGTCGGGCTGATCTACCTGATCCCCGGGCGCACCGACACGCTGCGGATCAACGGCCGGGCCCGGCTGGTCCGGGACGCGCCGTACTTCGCCGACATGGTGGTGCGGGGGCACCGCCCGGTGCTCGCCGTGGAGGTGCGGGTCGGGCAGATCTTCTACCACTGCGCCAAGGCGTTCCTCCGCTCCGAGCTGTGGCAGCCGGAGACCTGGCGGCCGGAGGCGCTGCCGTCCCGGCCCCGACTGATCAAGGAGGTGGAGGCTCCCGTGGAGAGCCTCGCCGACCTGGAGCGCCACTACGGCCCGGAGTACGCCACCCGCATCTACTCCTGATCGCTTCGGTCCGGCCCGGCCCGGGTCGGACGTGCTCGAGGCGTTGCTAAAGACATCTTTATGAGCTCGGCCAGGCCCTCGGCGTACGACCGGCGCTCTGGTCGCCACCGTCGGGGCCCTCGCCGGCCTGCTCTGGGTGGTCTTCTCCCCGGTCCGCGCGCTGCGTGAGCTGCCCGAGCCGGCGGCGGACGGCTGACGTTTGGGCGGCCGGCTGAGGGCACAGATCAAGGGACGGCCCACCGCGCCACGCGGCGCTGTACCCCCTGAACACGGGTCGAGGAAAGGATGATGTTCGATGCCGACGCAGAACAGCTCGGGGCGCGGCAGCGGTTCCACCGCGACCAGGAACCCGCCGGGTAACCAGACCCCGAACACCCCCGACATCAGCGAGAGCGAGATCGCCCGCCTCAAGGTCGACGAGCTGCGCAGCCGGCTGCGCAGCCACGGCGTCACCGACACCGCCGACATGCACAAGGACGACCTGGTCAAGGCCCTGGTCAAGAACCTGCGTGACGGCTCGGGTCCGCGGGGCGGCGCGGGTTCGTCCGGTGGCGGCGTCCGCACCGGCCAGCACACCTCGAAGTCGATCAGGTACTCCCAGGAGATCACCTCGATCGACGACGAGCCGGACCGACCGGGGCGCAGCCTGGTCGCCACCGACCACGAGGTGATCCGGCGGTGGGCCGAGGCGCGCAAGGGCGTACCGACCACGGTCGACGGCAGCGAGCACGACGGGCACGCCGGGGTGCTGCGCCTCGACTTCCCGGCCAACGGCCGCGAGGCGCGACTGCGCGAGATCAGCTGGGACGAGTGGTTCCGCGCGTTCGACGAGCGCCGGCTGAACTTCATCTACCAGGAGGAGCGCTCCGACGGGAAGCAGAGCAACTTCTTCCGCCTGGAGAGCCCGGACCGCGAGGACGGCTGAGACCCGGACGCGGAGCCTTCCCCCGCGTCCGTCTCTTGTGCCCGGAGACGTTCCGATTGAGCGCCACCAGCCCGGGTAGGAAGTCCTGTGGACGCGAGAAGACGACTCACCGACAAGGAGTGCCCATGACCACGAAGGTCGAGAAGTCCATCGAAGTCAACGTTCCGGTCAGCACCGCCTACAACCAGTGGACCCAGTTCGAGGAGTTCCCCCGCTTCATGGGGGGCGTCCAGGAGGTACGCCAGCTCGACGACAAGCGGATGCACTGGGTCGCCGAGATCGCGGGCGTGAAGCGTGAGTGGGACGCCAAGGTCCTGGAGCAGGTCCCGGACCGCAAGGTGGCCTGGGCCGCCACCGAGGGCGCCACCAACGCCGGCGCCGTCTACTTCCAGCCGGTCGGCACCGGCCGCACCCAGGTCCGGCTCTCCCTCGAGTACGAGCCCGAGGGGCTGGTCGAGAAGACCGGCGACAAGCTGCACATCGTCGAGAAGCGGGCCGAGGCGGACCTGGAGAAGTTCAAGTCGTACATCGAGAGCCGGGGCACCGAGACCGGCGCCTGGCGCGGCACGATCGACGAGGGTCGCAACCTCGGCACCCCGGGCGTGGAGCACGCCGCCTCCTCGCGGGGCGACGACGGCAAGGCCGGCGTCTCCGGCAAGGCCGTCGCGGCCGGCCCCGCCGTCGCGGGCGCGACCGCGGCCGGCGCGACGGGACTGGCCAAGCAGCGGTCGAGCGACGACGACACCGCGCGGGAGATTGAGACCGAGTACGTGGTGACCGACGTCCCCACGCCCCGGACCTTCCCGGCCGACCCGGCCGACCCGCGCCGCAACCTCTGACGCGCGTCACCTCCCTGCCGGCGTGAGCCCGGCGGGCCGGCCCGCAGCCGAGCCCGCCGGGCTCACCCGTGTCCATGGTCGCCGACGAAGGGTGCTGCCGGTGCGCCTCGTCCGGACGCCAGCCGGCCCCACGATGGGCGGTACGCCGGGCGGTAGCGGCTGCGCCGCGCTACTCCGCGCCGGCGTTGGCGGGAGGCGCCTTCGACGCCTGCCGCGCCGCCTCGATGACGTCGGTCAGCGTGGCGTGCAGGCGCTTGAGGTCCTCGACCGGCATGCCCAGCCGCTCGACGATGGCCGGGGGGATCCGCTCGGCCTGGCTCCGCAGCGCCCGGCCCTTGGCGGTGAGCGTCACGGCGAGGCTGCGTTCGTCGGCCGGATCGCGCTCGCGCCGGAGGTAGCCGGTCGCCTCCAGCCGCTTGAGCAGGGGCGACAGGGTGCCCGGGTCGAGTTGCAGGCGGCGGCTCAGCTCGCGTACGGACAGGGGTGCGTGCTGCCAGAGGGCCAGCATCACCAGGTACTGCGGGTGGGTGAGTCCCATCGGTTCGAGCAGCGGGCGGTAGACGGCCACCACTCCCCGGGCCGCGACGGAGAGGGCGAAACAGACCTGCTGTTCCAGCGCCAGCGGATCATCGATGTCGCTCAGGTCACCCATCCGATCGGTCCCTCCCTCTCGCTGTTACCGTACCAATAGTTTGCGTACCAATCGTTGGACTACCAATGGTGAGGGGTGGGACACATGGCGGAGGAGCACAAGACTCCGGACGATCAGGGCAAGGGCGGCCGGATCCTGGACTGGGTCTACCGGAACCTTGCCGGCCCCGCGACGGTCGACAACGCCGTCCACGGCGGCTCGCAGGAGGCGCGCGAACAGTGGAAGCGGGACCTGGAGAAGCGCAAGCAGTGGAGCCGGGAGCAGCGCGAGCGCAAGCGCGCCGAGCGCGAGGCCCGCCGCGGCCGCTGACCTGAGTCCCCGGATCCGCGACGGGCACCCTGCCACCGCCGTGCCGCTGGTCAGCCGTCGAGGACGGACAGGTCGAGCTTGCCGAGCCGCTCGGGGTCGGAGAGCACGTCGATCGCGACGATCTTCCCGGCCGCGACGGTGAAGCCCATGACCGAGACCGGCCGCCCCTGTACGACGACCACGACCCCGGCGGCGCCGTTGACCAGCGCCGGGCGCGCGAACGGGGAGAGCCGCCCGAAGGTGAGCGCCTGCCCGGCCACCGTGCGCGCGCCGGTGAGCACCACCGTCTGACGGGCTCGCGTGAGCCCGCCGTCGGCCCGCAGCACCACGTCGGGGTGGAGCACCGAGACGAGCGCGTCGAAGTCGCCGTCGTGGGCGGCGGCGAAGAACGCGCTGACGACCTCCCGCTGGCGGCTGGCGTCCGGATCGGGCTCGGGGGCCTGCCCGCGTACCCGGCGGCGGGCCCGGCTCGCCAACTGCCGGGCGGCGGTCGGGGTCCGCTCGATCATCGGGGCGATCTCCTCGAACGGCACGGCGAACATGTCATGCAGCACGAACGCGAGCCGCTCGGCCGGCGTCAGCGTCTCCAGCACCACCAGCAGCGCCAGCCCGACCGAGTCGGCGAGCACCGCCTCCCGCTCGGGGTCGACGCCGGACTCCGGGCTGATGATCGGATCGGGCACCCGCACGTCGAGCGGCTCCTCCCGCCGGTGCGCCCGGGCCCGCAGCATGTTCAGGCAGACCCGCGCCACCACCGTGGTCAGCCACCCACCGAGGTTCTCCACCTCGCTGGTGTCGGCGCGACTGACCCGCAGCCAGGCGTCCTGGAGGGCGTCGTCCGCCTCGCTCGTCGAACCGAGCATCCGGTACGCCACCGCCCGCAGCCGGCTCCGCTGCTCCTCGAAACGCTCGCTCAGAAATTCGCGCTCATCCACCGGTCACATCCCCTTCTCGCCGGGTGTCACAGCGGTAGACCCACGAAACACCGCCGACGTGACCGGGAGATCGACTCCCGGACCGAACGAGTTTGGAGCAGCCATGACGTCACCCATCCTGGTCACCGGTGGCACCGGCACCCTCGGCCGCCTCGTCGTACCGCTCCTGCGCGAGGCGGGCCAGGACGTGCGGGTGCTCAGCCGGGGCCGGCACCAGCCCGGAAGCAATGCCGCACACGTCACCGGTGACCTGCTCACCGGCGCGGGAGTCGAGGCCGCGGTGGCCGCCGCCGAGACCGTCCTGCACCTCGCCGGCGGGCCCAAGGGCGACGACGAGGCGACCCGGAACCTGGTCCGGGCCGCGTCGCGGGCCGGGGTGCGGCACCTGGTGTACATCTCGGTCATCGGCGCGGACCGGGTCCCCCTCAGTTGGCTCCGGTCCAAGCTGGACGCGGAGCGGGCGATCACCGACTCCGGCCTGCCCTGGACGACGCTGCGGGCCGCCCAGTTCCACGACCTGACCCTCACCATGATGGAGAGGATGGCAAAGCTGCCGGTGATACCGGTCCCGGGCGGGCTCCGGCTCCAGCCGGTCGACGCGCGGGACGTGGCGGCCGGCTCGCGGAACTGACGCTGGACAAGCCCGCCGGCCTGGTGCCCGACCTGGCCGCCCCCGGGTGTACGGGATGGCCGAGCTGGCCCGCGGCTACCTGCGGGCACGCGGCAAGCGCCGCCCGATGCTGCCGGTACGGATGCCCGGGAGGGCCGGCCGGGCGTACCGGGCGGGCGAGAACCTGACGCTCGACGGCGCCGACGTGGGCGCGCGGACCTGGGAGGCCTTCCTGGCCGAACGGGTGCAGCCGACCCGCTGAGCGCCGCAGCGCGGCGGCCGTCCCGGCCCGCCGCGCGTCCCGCGCTCACTCCCGGTCGCCCGCCGCCACGATCACCCACGCCAGCGGGCGCGCGAGGCGCCCAACCTACGACCTCGCGCATCCGGCGCACAGATCGGTGCCTTGACCACAAACGGTCACGGGTTGGATGACACGCGGCTCGGCTCCGCAGCCAGCGGCGCTACGTGTCTCAGTCTTGGGCGATGGCAGAACCTGTTCGTGGACCAGGACGGTCGACGGCGCTCGGCGTGGCGCGCAACCCCGCCCGGCTCGTCGCCTTCAGCGACGCGGTCTTCGCCATCTCCATCACCCTGCTCGTCCTGGAGATCCGCCCGCCGGAGGACACCCGGCACCTGACCCACAGCCTCGCCGCGCTCTGGCCGTCCTACCTGGCGTACGCCCTCACGTTCCTGCTCATCGGGCAGGTGTGGGCCAACCACCACCTGATGTTCGACCACCTCCGTGGCGTCGACTGGGTGGTGCTGCTGCTCAACACCCTGCTGCTGATGAGCATCGCATTCCTGCCATTCGCCGCTTCCGTTCTGGCCGCCGCGTTCCGCGAGGGCCACGGGCAACGGACGGCCGTCGTCTTCTACGGCATCGCGCTCGGGCTGGCAGCCTCGCTGTTCAACGCCATCTGGGGGTACGCGAGCCGAGGTCACCGGCTGCTCGACACCACCGTCGATTCCGCCGGTGCGAGAGCCATCAGCAGGCGGTTCCGGCTCGCTCCTCTCTGGATCGCCGCCGGAACCCTGCTCGGCGCCCTGCTCCCCGTCCTCGGCGTGGCCATGATCACCGCGTTGATCCCCTTCTACTGGCTGCCGATCCGCGGCGAGCTCGCCAGGGAGAGGCGCCGGCGCGGCGGCCGGGAGTGACCCGACGAGGACGTCCCTGCCTCGTCGGCGCGGGTGCATTAGGAGATCGGGGTTAGTCGCGGGTGTGTCCTGGCGGGAGCGGGTCTTCGTCGGGCCGAACGGGGAGCGGGCGTGGACCAGGGGGTTGCGGTGCAGGGCGGTGATCAGGGCGGCGTGCCGCCGATATCGGTCCAGGTGTCGTCCCAGAGGGCGGAGACATGCGGGTCTAGCAGCGGAAACGGCTCTCGGCATCTCACACCGCTCCCTGGCTGTCCGTCGACCTCTGCGGACTAGATGGGGACCGCTCACGTCGCTCCCGGGAACATCATCTTGGGACCAGATGCTGTCGCATTCCCTGCTGTCCCCTCGGCGACGGGCACGCGCTGTGACTCACTCGCCGAGGGCATTACTTGTCGAGGATGCGGGCCTTCTGGGCTTCGTACTCGGCTTCGGTTAGCGCGCCGGTTTCCTTGAGCTGGTGCAGCTTCTCAAGCAGGACAACCGGGTCATCGTGCGAGCGCTGCCCGCCGACCTCCTCGCCGATCTTCCTCGCGAACCAACTGTCGTGGGCCCGGCCCCAGATGAACGAGACGATGGCTAGAACGATGATGACCGGGATGATGACCTCCATGGCGCGTAAGCGTAGAGAGGCTGGGCAACATTTGGCAGGCAGGCGGTGACCTGGCTTGACCTGCACCGTCGCACCGGTCCACGTCCGGCTAGATGCGGACCGACCACCTATCGGGGCGGTCCAGAGCGTCAGCTCGCTGGCGTCATCAGAACAAGGAGATGGGCGGGTCGCAGGGGCAATGACTACTCCACTCCGACGTCCTAAGGAGCACCATGCCGGCGGCAAGGATTCCGATGACTGTGCCCGTGGTCCAGGACGTGAGCATGGCCGCCAACAGCTTGTCCCGGTCGCCTCGTCTGAAATGTCGGATTGCGACGCCCACTGTGACCACGGATCCGACAATGCTTGTCAGGGTCGACAGACCCACCGCGGCTGCGGCACGGTCGGCTGGGTCTTCAGGGTCAACCAGGAACACGACCAGAAAGACGGCGGCGGCCAAGGCGTGACCTATCAAGCCATAGGCGGCACCGCGACGAGGCCCTCTCTGTCAGGCTGGTGTGAGACACCCCGGCGATCGGGGTTGGCTTGTAGGGCGTGACTGGAGATGTGTACGTGAGCAGCAACATGCAGTCCGCCGAGCAGAGTAGGTCGGAGCCGGTTGATCCGGCGCCGCGCCCGACTCGGCGTAGCTTCACCGCCGAGTACAAGGCCGCGATCGTGGCCGAGTACGAGGCCGCCCCGCACGGTGAGAAGTCTGCAGTCCTGCGGCGGGAAGGGTTGTTCCACTCCCATGTGCAGGAATGGAGCCGTGCCCGGGACACCGGCGTGGCACCTGGTACGACGACGCGTTCGTCCGCGGCGTCATCTGCGGTTACCTCGCGGTTGTCGCGTGCCGAACGCGAGACCGAGCGGCTGCGGGTCGAGAACGCCCGGTTGAATGCGAAGCTGGCGCAGACGCAGGCAGCGTTGTCGATCATGGGAAAAGCACACGAGCTCTTGGCGTCGTTGGCCGAGGGCTCGGACACGCCGCCCTCGTCGAGCCGGTGATCGAGCAGACGCTGCAGGCCCTGACGGGCGTGGGGACGCCGGTCAGGACGGCGTGGCGGCTGCTGGGACGCGCTCGTGCCACGCATTACCGTCACGCTGGTGGCAAGGTCCACGGGCCGAAGCAGCGGCGCCGGCCGGGTCCGCAGGCCCTCAACGACGGTGAGCGGGCCGCGGTCCTGCAGGTGATCAACCGTGCCGGCTACAGCGACTTGTCGATCGGGCAGATCTTCATCCGTGAGCTCGACGAGGGGCGGTACTGGTGCTCTCTGTCGAGCATGTACCGGATCGCAGCGGCCGCGGGTCAGAGCCGGGAACGACGCCGGCAGGCCACCCACCCGGCGAAGGTCAAACCCGAGCTGGTCGCCGACGCTCCGTCTCAGGTGTGGTCCTGGGACATCACCAAGATCCGCGGACCGGTGAAAGGAGTCTGGTACCACCTGTACGTGTTGATCGATATCTACTCCCGGTACAACCCGGGCTGGATTATCGCCGCGGCCGAGGACTCCGTCCTGGCCCGTGACTTCATCGACGAGGCCATCGCCCGTAACGGGCAGGTCCCGCACACCGTGCACGCTGACCGCGGGACCTCGATGACCTCGCAGCCGGTATCGGCGTTGCTGGTCAATCTCGGCGTGACCCGGACCCACTCCCGGCCCCAGGTATCGGACGACAATCCGTTCTCCGAAGCGCAGTTCAAGACCCTGAAGTATCTGCACGACTTTCCCGGATCGTTCCCGAGCCTGTCCGCTGCCCGAGCGTTCTGCGACGGGTTCTTCACCGAGTACAACCACGTTCATCGCCATTCCGGGATCGGCTGGCACACCCCGGCCTCGGTGCACTTCGCCACCACCGGCCCGGTCGACGACGCCCGCCAGGCCACCCTCGACGCCTGCCCGCGCCGCCCACCCCGAACGCCTTCGCCCGACCGACCCCGCCCAC
>NZ_JAEVHJ010000191.1:0-12882 GCF_016802855.1 Micromonospora sp. ATA51
GGTCGCGGGCCGGCCTTCCCGGCGATCGTCCGGGGCGTCCCGACCGCCCGGCACCGGGTCGCGCCGGCGTCCTTCCCACGCCCACGCCGTCCTGCCGAGGCGTGCCGTCGCCGCCGGCCGCCGCCCGGGGGCGGCGCGGCGGTGGAGCAGCCGGCCGAGGAGGGCCGCCAGCAGGGCGGCGGTGGCGGCCAGGGCGGCCAGGTACGCCTCCTGGTGCACCGGCGGCAGGGACCGCAGCAGGGTCAACGCGCCCAGCGCCAGCGCCCCGGCCAGCCAGACCCGGCCGGTGGCCCGGACCGCCGGCGAGCGGGGGAGCAGGGCCAGCGCCAGCGTGGGCGCCCCGACCAGCAGCACCGTGCCGAGGGCGACCAGCGGCCAGGTCGGCACCGCCCGGTCCAGGCCGGCGACCAGCACCGCCTGGTCGACGGCCCAGCCGACCACCTGCCCGAGCACCGTCACCAGCGCGGTCCACCCGCCGACCAGGACCGCCGCCACCACCGGCCACGGGCCCGTCCGCTCCCGAGCGGGGGCCGGCGGCGGGCCGGGCGGACCGGCGGGCGGGCGGGGACCGATCTCCATGCCGATCACGGTACGGCCGCCCGGCGCGTGCCGCCGCGAGGCCGGGACGGTTACCGTGGACAGGTGCGCGACCCCAATGTGTCCCGATCCGCGGCCGGCCAGCTCTCCGTCACCCGCCGCGCCGACGACCTGCGCCGACTCCGCGCCGAGCGGTTCGACGTGCTGGTCATCGGCGGCGGCGTGACCGGCGCGGGTGCCGCGCTCGACGCCGCCTCCCGCGGCCTCAAGGTGGCGCTGGTCGAGGCGCGGGACTACGCCGCCGGCACCTCCAGCCGGTCCAGCAAGCTCATCCACGGCGGCCTGCGCTACCTGGAGCAGCTCGAGTTCCACCTGGTCCACGAGGCGCTGACCGAGCGGGGGCTGCTCGCCACCCGGCTCGCGCCGCACCTGGTGCGCCCGGTGCCGTTCCTGGTCCCGCTGCCCGCCGGGCGGGGACTGCGCGACCTGCCCGGCCGCTTCTTCCGGCGGTCCTACTACGGGGCCGGCGTGGCCGCGTACGACGCGTTCGCCGGCGTCTTCGGCGGCGGGCGCGGCATGCCGCTGCACCGCCACCTGACCCGCGAGGGCGCCCGCCGGATCTTCCCCAGCCTCCGCGCCGACGCCCTGGCCGGGGCGATCCGCTACTACGACGGGCAGGTCGACGACGCCCGGCTGGTGGTGACGCTGGCGCGCACCGCGGCCAGCCTGGGCGCGTCCGTGGTGACCAGCACCCGGGCCGTCGGCCTGATCCGCCAGGCCCGCGAGGTCACCGGGGTCCGGGTCCGCGACCTGGAGGCGCCCGCCGGCTCACCCGACGCCGAGTTCGAGGTACGCGCCCGCACGGTCATCGCCGCCACCGGCGTGTGGAGCGACGACATGTCCCGGATGCTCAACGACGTCGGGCTGCGCCCCGGGGTGCGGGTCCGGGCCTCCAAGGGCGTCCACCTGGTGGTGCCCCGCTCGGCGATCACCGGCGAGACCGGGTTGATCCTGCGCACCGCCACCAGCGTGCTCTTCGTCATCCCGTGGGGCGGCCACTGGATCATCGGCACCACCGACACCGACTGGCGGCTGGACCGGTCCCACCCGGCGGCCACCGCCAGGGACATCGACTACCTGCTGGAGCAGGTCAACATGGTGCTCGACCGGCCGTTGACCACCGACGACATCGAGGGCGTGTACGCCGGGCTGCGCCCGCTGCTGGCCGGCGAGGCGGACTCCACCTCCAAGCTGTCCCGGGAGCACGCGGTGGTGGAGCCGATGCTGGGGCTGCTGCTGGTCGCCGGCGGCAAGTACACGACGTACCGGGTGATGGCCTCGGACGTGGTCGACCGGGCGGTCCACCGGCTGGGCTGGACCCGGCCGTCGCGCACCGCCGACCTGCCGCTGCTCGGCGCGGACGGGTACGCGGCGACGTGGCGGGACCGGGCCGACCTGGCCCGCCGGCACGGAGTCCCGGTCGGGGTGGTCGAACACCTGCTGGAGCGGTACGGCACGCTCACCCGCGACCTGCTCGCCCTGATCGACGCGGACCCGTTGCAGGGCTCCCCGCTGGCCGGCGCCCCGGAGTACCTGGCCGCCGAGGTGACGTACGCGGCCCGGGCCGAGGGGGCGCTGCACCTGGAGGACGTGCTGACCCGGCGTACCCGGATCTCCTTCGAGACCAGCCACCGCGGCCTGGACTCGGCCGAGCACGCCGCGGAGCTGATGGGCGCGGTGCTCGGCTGGGACGAGGCGACCCGGGCCCGCGAGGTGGCGCACTACCGGGCGCGGGTGGAGGCGGAGCGCCAGTCGCAGCTGATGCCGGACGACGTGGCGGCGGACGCGGCCCGGCTCGGCGCACCCGACGTCCGGGGGTTCGCGGCGGACCGGGGTGTCGACGGCGACGCCGTCGAACTTCCGTCGTCCCCCCGGTAGCGATCCGCCGGGGCCCCGGTCGGGCTCATCGCTCGGCCGGTCGGCGGGTACCGGCGCAACCTACGGTGGGGTAGGTTGCCGTGCGTGGTTCGCCCATCAAGGTCGCGCGTCCTCCTATTTTCGGCCGGTGTTCTGCTGGTGTTCGCCCTGACCGGTTGCTCGGTGTTCGACCGGGCCGAGGGGTCCACGGCGCCGCCGCGCGGGTCCGCACCGCCGAGCGGGGAGGCCTCCGCCCCCACCGGGACACGCCGGGTCTCGCTGGTGCAGAAGCTCGGCGCGGACGGCCCGGTCCGCTCCCTGGAGGTGGAGCCGAACGGCCGGTGGGCCTGTCAGGACTGCGCCGGCGACGGGGTGAACTCGACCGGGGAGCTCGCCCCCGACCAGGTGCAGCGGTTGCAGCGGATGCTCGCCGACCCCGCCCTGGCGAAGGAGACGGACGAGGCCCGCCAGTACAAGCTGGCCTGCATCGACGCGCTGACCTCCACCCTGCTCATCCCGCCGGGCCTGACCATCACCTCGCAGGACTGCCCGGGTGAGGAACGGCCACCGGTCGCCGGCGAGATCCTGCTGCTGCTCACCCAGGCGACGCCGGCCGAGGTCCGCGGCTGACCACGGTCCCGACCGCCCGATCCGGGCCCCCGACCGGGTCGGGTCCGGCCACCCGCCGGTGCGGACCGGTCAGAGCACCTTGCCGGGGTTGAAGAGCCCCTCCGGGTCCAGCGCCGCCTTGATCGCCTGGTGCACCCGGATCCCGACCGGGCCGATCTCCCGGGCCAGCCAGTCCCGCTTGAGCAGCCCCACGCCGTGCTCCCCGGTGCAGGTGCCGCCCAGCGCCAGACCCAGCCGCATGATCTCGTCGAAGGCCCGCCGGCCGCGCTCGACGCTGGCCGGGTCGGCCCGGTCGACCACGATGTTCGGGTGCATGTTGCCGTCGCCCGCGTGGCCCACCACGCCGATCGGCACGGCACACTCCTCGGCGATCCGGGCCACCCCGTCCAGCAGCGCCGCGAGCGCGCCGCGCGGCACCGCCACGTCGTCGATCACCAGCCCGCCGTTGCCGCCGGGGAAGGCCTCCGCGGCGTACCGCTCCATCGCCGGGTGGGCCAGCCGGCGGGCCTGGAGCAGGGCCGCCGCCTCCACCGCGTCGGTGGCCGTCCAGACCTCGTCGGCGCCGGCCGCCTCACAGACCTCGGCGATCCGGGCCAGGTCCTCAGCGGCCCGGGAGCCGGTGTCCACGGCGGCCAGCAGCAGCGCCTGCGCGTCGGTGCGCAACCCCATCGGCCGGTACGCCTCGATGGCCGCCAGGTGGACCCGGTCGAGCAGTTCCAGCAGGCTCGGGCTCAGCCCCCGCTCGGCGATCCCGGCCACTGCCGTCCCGGCGGCCGCGGTCGACCCGAAGACGGCGACCAGGGTCAGCGACTTCGCCGGGGCGGGCCGCAGCGAGACGGTGATCTCGGTGATCACCCCGAGGGTGCCCTCGGAGCCGACGAAGAGCCGCGTCAGGTCGTACCCGGCGACCCCCTTGGCGGTACGCCGGCCGGTGCGCAGCACCTCGCCGGAGGCGAGCACCACCGTCAGGCCGAGCACGTACTCGGTGGTCACGCCGTACTTGACGCAGCACATGCCGCCCGCGTTGGTGGCGACGTTGCCGCCGATGGTGGACGACTCCCAGGAGCCGGGGTCGGGCGGGTACCAGAGGCCGTGCTTCGCCACCGCTCCGGCCAGCGCCGCGTTGACCACGCCGGGCTGGACCACGGCGATCCGGCTCACCGGGTCGATCTCCAGGATCCGGTCCATCGCCACGGTGCTCAGCACCACCGCGCCGTCGACCGCGTTCGCCGCGCCGGCCAGCCCGGTCCGGGCCCCCTGCGGGACCACCGGTACGCCGTGCCGGGCGGCCGCCCGGACCACCGCGACGACCTCCTCGGTGCTGCGCGGCCGGGTGACCACGAGCGGGGTGCCGGCGGCGCACAGGTCGGCCTCGTCCCGCTCGTGCATCCGGAGCAGGTCCGGGTCGGTCAGCACGGCGGCGTCGCCGAGCGCGGCCCGCAGGTCGTCGAGGAGGGGGGAACCGGCCATGCGGGGAAGGCTAGGTCGTCGCCAGGTGATCATCAACCGGGCGACCGCGCGCTAGATTGGCCGGCATGCTGTATCTGGACCGGCCGGCCGTGCCCTGGCGGGGCCGGCTCTGGTCGCACCTGATCAGCGACGTCTCCTACGCCGAGCTGCACGCCTTCGCCGAGGCGCTTGGCGCGCCCCGCCGTGGCTTCGACCGGGACCACTACGACATCCCCGCCGAACGCTTCCCCGTGGCCGTCTGGCTCGGCGCCCAGGTCGTCCCCAGCCGCGACATCGTCCGCCTCCTCCGCGACGCCAACCTCCGCCGCCCCAAACACCTCACCCGCCCGCACGGCCCCCACCCCTCCCGCGATCTTGCACTTCGGGCCCCCGAGTTGGGCTGATTCACCCGGTTCGCCGGGGCCCCAACTGCAAGATCGACGGGGAGAGGGGCGGCGAGGGTCAGGGGCGGAGGGTTTTGAGTTCGCGGGTGAGGTTGGTGCGGGCGCGGGGTTCCCAGCGGGTGTGCAGGATGGGGAGGCGGTAGAGGGCGGGGAGGGCCAGGAGGGATTCGAGGACCCTCGCCCTTCCGGCGCGGAAGTCGGGGTCGGGGATGTGGGCGTACTCGCGGCGGACGGCGGCGACGTAACGGTCGTACACGGGTGGCGGGCTGGCCAGGACCGCCAGGTCGGCGTCGCAGAGCAGCGCGCCGTCCGGGTCGTCGGCGGCCACCACGTGCCCGGCGGTGAGCAGCACCAGCCGGCGCACCTCAGCCACCGCCGCGGCCGGCAGCCCGGCGTCGGCGAGGAGGTCGCCCGCGAGGGCCGCGCTGGCCCGTTCGTTGGCGTCGCCGCCGGCTCGCGAGTCGTAGACCGCGTCGTGGCACCAGGCAGCCAGCCGGACCAGGTCGGGCCGGCGGGCGAGCGCCGCGTGGCCGTCGACCACGTCGAGCACGGCGGTCAGATGATCCGCGGTGTGGTAGTGCCGGTGCGGCTCTCGCCAGCCGGCCAGCAGCCGCTCCCCGGCCCGGTCCACCCCGGCCGGGTCGGTCGCCCCGGCGCCCCGGACGGCGGCACGCCACCGCGCGATCAGCTCTCCCACCCGGTGCAGTCTGCCGCATGGCGAGGATTCACCGGGGGTGACGCGGGTAGTCCCCGCCATGGCCGTGGCCCGGGACCGACGACCTCCGCTCCTGCGTCGTGCCGGATTGAAGGACGGGGTGGTCGACGTCGACGCGGCCCGGATCGCCGAGGCGGCGGACCAGCTGCGCCACCGGAGCAAGGCCACGCTGCACGACCGGCTGCACCGGGTCCGGTCGGCGCTGGGCCTGGCCGTCCAGGCCGGGCTGGCCGCCGCGCTGGCCTGGGTCATCTCCCACCAGCTCCTGGGCAATCCGCAGCCGGTCTTCGCGCCGATCTCGGCGGTGGGCACGCTGGCCGCGTCGGTCGGCCAGCGGCTGCGCCGTACCGTGGAGTTGATCATCGGGGTGGCGGTCGGGGTGGCCCTCGGCGACCTCCTGATCTATCTGCTCGGCGCCGGTGGTTGGCAGTTGGGGCTGGTGGTGACGACCGCAATCCTGCTGACCATCTTCTTCGGTGCGAGCGTGGCCGTCGTGATCCAGGCCGCCGCCACCGCGGTGCTGATCGTGACGCTCAGCCCGTCCACCCAGAACCTGGAGATACCGCGCTTCGTCGACGCGTTCATCGGCGGTGGCATCGCGTTGGTGGTGACCGCGATCCTGCTGCCGCTCAACCCGCTCCGGGTGATCAACCGGGCCGCCCGGCCGGCGCTGGACCTGCTCGTCGAGCAGTTGGACGTCAGCGCCGAGGCGCTGCGCAAGCGGGACCGGCAGAGCGCCCAGCAGGCGCTGGAACGGCTCCGGGAGAACAAGGACGAGCTGGCCAGGTTCAGCGAGGCGATCGAGGGGGCCAAGGAGACCGCCACGCTCTCCCCGGCCCGCTGGCACCGCCGCGACGAGCTGACCCACTACGCGGAGGCGGCGGACCCGATCGACCGGGCGATGCGCAACAGCGGCACCCTGATCCGCCGCTCGGTCACCCTGATCGAGGACGAGGAGCCGATCCCGGAGCCGATGCCGGACTCGGTCGCCCACCTCGCCGAGTCGGTCCGCATGCTCCGGCACGAGTTCGCCGTCGGCGCGGAGCCGGAAAAGGCCCGCGAGTGGTCGCTGCGCGCGGTGAGCGAGGCCGGCCGGGCGTACGCGGAGGGGGTGGGCTTCTCCGGCAGCGTGGTGATCGCCCAGGTGCGTACCACCGCCAGCGACCTGATAGTCGCCTCCGGCATCGAGCAGGAGGAGGCGAACCGGCTCGTCCGACAGGCGTTCGGCGACACCGAACAGCCGCCGAGCGGCCAGGCCGAGCCGGAGGGCGCCCCGAAGCCGCCGACGGCGCCCCCGCTCGGGTGACCCCGTTCAGCCGACCGCGGCCAGGGCGGCGACCAGCCGGTCCACCTCCTCGGCGGTGCTGCCGAGGCCGATGCTGGCCCGCAGCGCGGTGGGCGGCAGGTCCCGCCGGCCGCTGCGCGCGGCCGCCTCGGCGAGCAGCCGCCGGGCCAGCGGGTGGGCGCAGAAGAGCCCGTCCCGGACCCCGATCTGGTGCGCGGTGGCCAGATGGGCGGCGACCTCGGCGGAGTCCCGCCCGGCCACCACGAAGGAGACGATGCCCACCCGGGGCGCCTCGGGCGCGAAGGTGCGCAGCTCCACGACGTGCGGCAGGGCGGCGAGCCCCTCCCGCAGCCGGGCCAGCAGTCGCTGCTCCCGGGCGTGCAGCGCGTCCCGGTCGGCCTCGGTCAGCGCGGCGCAGACCGCGGCGAGGGCGACCGCGCCGAGCAGGTTGGGGGTACCGGCCTCGTGCCGGGCCGGGCCGGTGGTCCACCGCACGTCGTGGGTGGCCGCGCCGACGTGCCCGGTGGCGCCGCCACCGGCCAGGTACGGCGGGGCGGCGTCCAGCCAGTCCGACCGCCGACGAGCACCCCGGCGCCGAAGGGCGCGTACAGCTTGTGGCCGGAGAGCGCCAGGTAGTCCACGTCCAGCGCGGCCAGGTCGACCGGCGCGTGCGGGGCGAGCTGGGCGGCGTCCACCAGGATCCGGGCGGAGTGCCGGTGGGCGACCCGGGCCAGCTCGGCCACCGGCCACCGCTCGCCGGTCACGTTGCTCGCCCCGGTCACCGCGACCAGCACCGGCGGGCCGGGTCGGGCCGGGTTGGTCGCCGGGGCTGCCGACCGCGGGGCCGGCTCGTTCCCGGCGTCGACCCGGCGCAGCTCGCCGAGGGCGGCGTCCAGCGCCCGGACGCCGCGGCGGGGCTCTCCGGCACCGGCAGCCGGACCGAGCCACGCGGCCAGGGCAGCAGGTTGGCGTGGTGCTCCCCGGCGAAGGTGACCACGGTGGTGCCGGCGGGCAGCGCCCGGGCCAGCAGGTTGACCGCGTCGGTGGTGTTCCGGGTGAAGATCACGTGGTCGTCGGCGCGGGCGCCGAGGAAGTCGCCGACCGTCTGCCGGGCCCGCTCGTAGGCCAGCGTGCAGCGTCGCGACAGCGCGCCGGCGCCGCGGTGCACGCTCGCGTACCAGGGGAGCAGCTCGGCCACCGCGTCGGCCGCGGCTCGCGCGCACGGCGCGCTGGCCGCGTGGTCGAGGTTGATCTGCCCCGGTACGCCGAGCACGCCGAGCGGGTCGGCGTCCGCCGGCCGGTCCGGGAGCGCGGGCAGCGGGCGCAGCGAGGGTACGAGGGTGATGGTCATGCCGGAACCTCCGGGGTCCAGGGGACCCCGGGGTGTGGGCACCGGGACGGGGTCCGCGCTTGCCCAGCACGCCGTTCGGGCTGGGCCCGGTCATCACCCGGGGCACCCCACCGCGAACTCGACGAGGGTTGCCGGCCAGCAAGCCGGGGCTTGACGCTGGCGCTCGTGACCTATCGGCAGCATAGCGGCCGGAATGCGGCCGGACCAGAGGGTCACGGGTGACTACGCTGACCGCATGGCCGACACCCCGCCCGGCGGACCGCCGCCGCCGCCGACCGCGCCCGCCGCCCCGCCGCCGGGGTCGGTGACCCCCCGGATGCCGCTGCGCCGGCTCGGCTGGCGGCGGTTCCTGGCGCTCGCCGGGGTCGTCCTGCTGATCGCCGTCGGGGCGGTCTTCATGGTCTTCACCCTCGGCGAGAGCCTGGGCGCCCAGGCGCTGCTGGTCGGCGTGGTCGCGGCGGTCCTGCCGGTGCCGGTGCTGGTCTCCTGCTTCCTCTGGCTGGACCGCTACGAACCCGAGCCGCTCAAGTACCTGATCTTCTGCTTCGCCTGGGGCGCGTTCGTCTCCACCGCCGTCTCCCTGCTGGTCAACGAGACGTTCGCCGGGCTGTTCAAGGACTGGGGGCTGCCCACGGCGCTCACCGCCGTGCTGGTCGCCCCGTTCATCGAGGAGCTGACGAAGGCGCTCGGGCCGATCCTGTTGCTGATCTTCCGGCGCCGGGAGTGGTCCGGGATCACCGACGGCCTGGTCTACTGCGGGCTCTCCGCGATCGGCTTCGCCATGGTGGAGAACATCCTCTACCTGGGCGGGTACGGCTACCGCACGGGCGTCGAGGAGTACGGTCCGGCGACCGGCGCCCGCCAGGTGATCGCCATCTTCATCGTCCGGATCCTGATCTTCGGGTTCGCCCACCCGCTGTTCACCTCGATGACCGGGGTGGGCCTGGGCATCGCCGCGCGGACCGCCGACCGGCGGGTCCGGGTGCTCGCCCCGATCGCCGGCCTGCTGCTGGCGATGATGCTGCACGGCACCTGGAACCTGCTGCCCTCGCTGGCCGCGGCCACCGGCCAGCCGCTGATCGCCCTGTACGGCTACATCGGCGTGATGGTGCCGATCTTCTTCGGCATGGTGGGCCTGGCGATCTGGCTGCGGGCCTGGGAGGGGCGGCTCACCGAGCGGACCCTGCCGGACTACGTGCGGGCCGGCTGGCTGACCCCGCCCGAGGTGGCGGCGCTGGGCAGCCTGGGCCGGCGGCACGCGGCCCGTACCTGGGCCCGCCGGATCGCCGGTGACGGCGGGGTGAAGGCGATGCGCGGCTACCAGTTCGCGGCCACCCGGCTGGCGCTGCTGCGCGACGGGATGCGCCGCGGGCTGGACCGCAAGCAGGCCGACCGGGACCGGACGGCCCGGGAGGAACGGGAGCTGCTGGAGGCGATCAGCGCGTACCGGTCGTTCTTCGTGGGGCGGGACCCGCAGACGCCGGTGGGGGTCTGGGACGGCAGCGCTACCACCTGCGGTTCCCGGACGGGTCGCAGCGGGCGGTGCCGGCGCCCGACGAGCCGGTGGTGCCGATTCCGGTGGTGCTCACCCCGCCGCCGCCCCCGGCCTTCCCGGCCGCCTACGGCCGCCCGGCTGGTACGGCCCGCGACCGGCCGCGCCCTGGCCCCCCGGCACCTGATCGCCGACCGCCGACGCGGGGCGGGTGGTGGCGGGTAGTCAGGTCATCAGGCCGGTCATGAAGTCGCCGAGGCCTTGGAAGATGGCCATCAGCGCCGCTCCGATCCCCTTGAACATCTGGGCCGCGCCGTCCGGGCGGAACGCTATGAAGTAGATCAGGAAGCCGACGAAGCCCCACAGCAGCAGCTTCTTCAGGAATTCCGGCATCGTCCCTCCCCAGGGCGCTGGAGGTGCCTGGCTTCCCGTCGGGAAGGAAGGCAAACGACGTCCGGGTGGGGAGGGCCTAGAGGTAGAGGCCGGTCGAGCCGGTGGGCTCGTGCTCCACCCGTTCGGCGGCGACGGCGTGCACGTCGCGCTCGCGGAGGAGGACGTACCCGCGGCCGTGCAGCTCGACCTCGGACCGCTCGTCGGGGTCGAAGAGCACCCGGTCGCCGGCGACGATCGAGCGCACGTGCGGGCCCACCCCCACCGCGGTGGCCCAGGCGAGGCGCTTGCCCACCGCCGCGGTCGCCGGGATCACGATGCCCGCGGTGGAGCGGCGCTCGCCCTCACTGCCCTCCATACGCACCAGCACGCGGTCGTGCAGCAGGCGGATCGGCAGGCCGGAGTCGAGGTTCTGGTCGGCGGTCACGCGAAGACGCTACCGCGTGCGCCGCGGTCGATCGTGCGGTGGTTGAGCGGAGTCGAGCGGGGGCAATGTGTGGCGGAACCGGCCTAGGGTGGGACGGACGGACGTATCCTGCCCCCCTGTGTCGTGGGCGGGCCAGCTTTGCGGGAGGTGCGCTTGAGCCGCTTCGAGCGGGTACGCGGACGGCTCCGTCACGCGTACGAGTCGGGACGTGAGTCGGTGCGCGCGCGCCGTGACGACCCGGCGGACGAGCCCGACGACCCGGGCGTGGCCTCGCCGGCCTCGCCGGCCTCGCCGGGTCCGGTGGCGCCGCCCTCGGCGACGGTGGTGGGCGCGGAAGCGCCGGCCACCATGCACAACTCCACCTCCAGCCGGGACGACGCCGACGTGCCGCACGCGCTGCGGATCGCCGCCGCCTGGTCGTGGCGCCTGATCGTGATCGGGCTCGTCACGTGGGGATTGCTCAAGATCGTCGGCACCATCCGGATCGTGATCATTCCGCTCGCGGTGGCGCTGCTGCTCTCGGCGTTGCTCGCCCCCGCGGTCGGCTGGCTGCTCAAGGCCCGCTTCCCCCGGTCGCTGGCGACGGCGTGGTGCTCGTCGGCGGGCTGGCCGCGGTGGTCGGCACGCTGACCCTGGTGGTGAACGAGTTCATCCAGGGCGTGCCGAAGCTGAGCGAGAAGTCGTCGGAGGGTGTGCGGCAGATCCAGAACTGGCTCAAGACCGGGCCGCTGCACCTCTCCGACGGCCAGCTCAACCGGTACATCGACGAGGCGCAGGGCTGGGTCAACGGCAACACCTCGAAGGTCACCAGTGGTGCCCTTTCCACCGCGGCCACCCTGGCCGAGGTGCTCACCGGCACCATCCTGGTGCTCTTCGCGACCTTCTTCTTCCTCCGCGACGGCAAACAGATCTGGCGGTTCCTGGTCCGGCTGCTGCCGGTCGCCGCCCGCTGGAAGGTCGACGACGCCGGCCGGGCGTCCTGGTCGACGCTGGGCGCGTACGTCCGGGCCACCGTCCTGGTCGCCTTCATCGACGCGGTCGGCATCGGCATCTTCCTGGTCGTCTTCGACATCCCGTTCGCCTTCCCACTGGCCGCGCTGGTCTTCCTGGGGGCGTTCATCCCGATCGTCGGGGCGGCCCTCTCCGGCGTCGTGGCGGTGCTGGTGGCGCTGGTCGACAGCGGGCCGATCAAGGCCCTGATCATCCTCGGCGTGGTGATCGGCGTGCAGCAGTTGGAGGGGCATGTGCTCCAGCCGCTGATCATGGGGCGCGCCGTGGCCATCCACCCGCTGGCCGTGATCATCGGGATCGCCGCCGGCGTCGTCCTCGCCGGGATCACCGGGGCGCTGGTCGCGGTGCCGCTGATCGCGGTGCTCAACACGGCCGTTCGGCGGCTCGCCGCCCGGACCGTGCCGGACACCCCGCCGGACGCGGTGGTCGTCGCCTCGCAGGCGCCCTGAGTTGACCGGAATTGACCGACGGGGACGGTCAGCGACCCATGTGGAGGGAGCGGGCGGACGGCCGACGGGGTCGTCCGCCTGCTCCCGTCAGCTCTTCCCGAGCCGTTCCAGGGCGCCCCGGGCCACGTCCGGCCGGGTGGTGTACCAGAACGGCGGCAGCGAGCGCCGCAGGAACGGGCCGTAGCCGCGGGCGGTCTCCAGCCGGGAGTCGAGCACCGCGACGACGCCCCGGTCCCCGGTGGCCCGGATCAGCCGCCCCACGCCCTGCGCCAGCCGCACTGCCGCGATCGGCACGCTCACCGCGGCGAAACCCGACCCGCCGCTCGCGTCCACCGCCGCGGCCCGGGCCGCCGCGAGCGGCTCGTCCGGGCGCGGGAAGGGCAGCCGGTCGATCACCACGAGCTGGCAGGCGTCGCCCGGCACGTCCACCCCCTGCCAGAGCGACATCACCCCGAACAGGCAGCTCGACCGCTCCTGCCGGAACCGGCGGACCAGCAGCGGCAGCGCCTCCTCGCCCTGGAGCAGCACCGGCAGGTCGGTCCGTGCGCGGAGCAGCTCCGCGGCCTGCTGCGCGGCCCGGCGCGAGGAGAAGAGCCCGAGGGTACGCCCACCGAGTGCCCCGGCCAGCGCGAGCAGCTCCTCGCCGGCCGCCTCGGGCAGCCCGGAGACGCTGGGGCGGGGCAGGTGCGCGGCGACGTAGAGGATGCCCTGCCGCGCGTAGTCGAACGGTGAGCCGACGTCGAGCGAACACCAGCCCGGCCCCTCGGTGGCCGGCACGGTGCCGGTGGCGGCCCGGCTGCCCGGCGTGGCGGCCGACCGGCGCGG
>NZ_JAEVHJ010000192.1:0-12769 GCF_016802855.1 Micromonospora sp. ATA51
TCGAGCCCGCCACCGGACCCGCGCCCCTCGCCGAGGCGGGCGAGCCGGCGCTGGTCGAGCCGCCACGCGCGGCCCGGGGTGGGGCCGGCGAGCACCCGGCCGTCCCCGACGACCAGCCCGCGCCGCCGGCTCGCCGGGAGAAGTCCCGCGCCGAGCGGTCGCCCCGGGACATGGCGCTGTCGCTGCTCGTGCTGCTGGTCCCCATCGCGCTGCTGCTCGCCTTCTACCGGGGGTTCCTCGGCGGCGACGAGCCGGCCACCGTGGACCCCGCGCCCGCCGTCGAGCAGGCGCGGGCGGCCAACACGTTCCCGGTCAGCGCGCCGGCCGGCCTGGCCGCCGACTGGCGTACGGTCAGCGCCCGCTACCGGACCGAGCCGACCGGGGCGACGCTGCGAATCGGCTACCTGACCCCGGAGGGGCGCGGCGCGCAGCTCGTGCAGAGCAACGTGCCCGCCGAGAAGCTGCTGCCCGCCGAGCTGAGCGGCGGCCAGCCGCAGGGGACGGCCGACCTGCCCGGCGGGAGGTGGCAGCGCTACACCGCCCGCGGCAACGAGCAGGCGCTGGTGCTGCTGGAACCGACGAGGACGGTGATCGTGGTCGGCGACGCCGGGGACGCCGAGCTGCGCCAGCTCGCCAACGCCCTCCGCTGACGGCGGCTGGCGGGTCAGGGGCCCTCAGGGGCTGAGCCCGCGCGGTCGGGGGTGGCCCGCGCCGCCGCCGGCCGGGTCGCCCGTCCGGGGTCGCGCGGACCGGACAGGGATTGCGGAAGGCCGCTTCAGGGAACAGAGGGAGCACGAGCTCGCCGGGTCGCTCCGCCGGCCGGACGCGGCTCGTGCGCCGGAGCCGGCGTGAGGGCTGCGGCGCCACGCCTCCGGCGCCTCCGTGGGCCGGACGACCCACCTGGAGAGGTTCACGTGATGATTCGACGTTTCAGCGCAGCCGCTTTCGCCGCGGCGCTGCTCACTCCTGGCCTGGCGGCCTGCAACAGCACCGGGAACGGCGAGGCGGGGGCCTCCGCGTCCCCGACGGTCGCCGGCAGCATCGCGCCGAGCGGCGCCACCCCCGGCACCGGTGACGCCAAGCAGGCGCTGCTGAACTCCACCAACGAGATCCGGAACGGCAACTTCCGGTTCACCATGTCCGGCGCCGGCTCCACGGCCGAGGGCCAGGTCCACGAGCCCAGCCAGAGCGCGGAGATGCGGGTGACGATCGGCGACGCGTCCTCCGACCTGATGATGAAGCTCGACCTGATCCACCTCAAGCCGGACAGCTGGGTGAAGGTGGAGCTGGGCGGCAAGTCGGCCGGCAGCATCCCCGGGGTGCAGAAGCTCAACCTCGGCAAGTACCAGCACCTGGACCAGACCCGGATCAAGGGCAACCGGGCGCTGGGCTTCGACTTCGAGAAGGTCGACCCGGCCGGCAGCGCGGTGCTGACGCAGGGCATCACCGAGGTCCGGCAGACCGGCGACGGCATGTACGCCGGCACGCTCGACGTGTCCAGGGCGGCCGAGGCCGGTTCGGTCGACCCCACCGTGATCACCGCGCTCGGCGCGCAGGCGAAGTCGGTGCCGTTCACCGCGAAGCTCGACCCGCAGGGCCGGCTCAGCGAGATGGTGGTCCAGATGCCGGCGGCCGGCCAGAGCGCCGCCCAGGACATCAAGGTCACGTACTCGGACTACGGCAACGCCTCGGCCGCACAGAAGCCGTCGGCCGACCAGGTGGTGGAGGCCCCGCCGGAGTTCTACAACCTGTTCAACTGAGCCCGACGGCGGGGCGGCTCCGGCCGTCCCGCCGTCGCGTCAGTCCTCGGCGCGCTGCCGGGCCGCGTCGATCCGCGCCCGGGCGCCGTCCAGCCAGCGCTGGCAGATGTCGGCCAACTGCTCGCCGCGCTCCCAGAGCGCCAGCGACTCCTCCAGCGACGTGCCGCCGGTCTCCAGCCGCTCGACCACCTGGGCCAGCTCGGCGCGGGCCTGCTCGTAGCTGAGCCGCTCGTCCTTCTTCTCGTCAGTCATCGCACCCATCCCACCACATCCGCCCGCCGTCGCCCGCCCGCCGCCGGTCAGCCGTCGACGGTCGCGGTCAGCTCGCCGTCGGCGAGGCGTACCCGCAGCGGGTCGCCCTTGGCCACCTCGGCGGCCGCCCGGACCACATGGCCGTCGGCGCGCTGCACGATCGCGTATCCACGGTCGAGGGTCGCGGCGGGCGAGAGCGCGCGCAGCCGGGCCAGGGTGTGCCGCAGGTCTTCGCCGGCGGCGCCGAGCCGGTGGTCCAGGCAGCGGCCGGTCCGGTCGCGCAGCGCGGCCACCTCGGCGGCGCGCTGGTCCACCATCACCTGCGGCCGGGCCAGCACCGGGCGGGAGCGGAGCAGGTCCAGCCGGTGCGACTCCCGGTCGACCAGGTTGCGGACGGCCCGCTCCAGGCGGGACCGGGCCTGGCCGATGAGGCGTACCTCCTCGGTCAGGTCGGGGACGATCCGCTTCGCCGCGTCGGTGGGCGTCGAGGCGCGGACGTCGGCGACGTAGTCGACCAGCGGCGCGTCCGTCTCGTGGCCGATGGCGCTGACCACCGGCGTACGGCAGGCGAAGACCGCCCGGCAGAGCGCCTCGTCGGAGAAGGGGAGCAGGTCCTCGATGCTGCCGCCGCCCCGGGCCAGGATGATCACGTCGATGGTCGGGTCCGCGTCGAGCACCTTGAGCGCGTCGACGATCTGCGGGACGGCGCTCGGCCCCTGCACCGCGACGTTGACCGTGCGGAACTCCACCGCCGGCCAGCGCCGCCGCGCGTTGGTCAGCACGTCCCGCTCGGCGGCCGAGGCGCGGCCGGTGATCAGCCCGATCCGGCCGGGCAGGAACGGCGGGCGGCGCTTGCGGTTCCGGTCGAAGAGGCCCTCGGCGGCCAGCAGCTTCTTGAGCTTCTCCAGCCGGGCCAGCAGCTCGCCGAGCCCCACCTGCCGGATCTCGTCGGCGCGCAGGCTCAGCGTGCCCCGGGCGGCGTAGAACTCCGGCTTGGCGTGCAGCACCACCCGGGCGCCCTCGCGCAGCTCCGGCGCGCCCGCGTCGAGCACGTCCCGGTTGGTGGTGACGGTCAGGCTGAGATCCGCCGACGGGTCGCGCAGGGTGAGGAACACGGTGCTCGCCCCGGGACGGCGGCTGATCTGCGCCACCTGCCCGTCCACCCACACCCAGCCGAGCCGCGCGATCCAGGCCCCCACCTTCTGGCTGACCACCCGTACCGGCCACGGCTCTTCCGACGTGCTCCGCCCCGCTTCGCCTCCACTCACCCGCCCACCCTACGATCCCGCCGCCCCGACGCCGTTGATCATGAGGTTGACGGGCGGTTCGAGCTCCGATCCACCCGCCAACCTCATGATCGACGTGAAGGTCAGGGGCCGGCGGCGCGCAGGGGGTGGGTGAGGAGGTGGGTCTCCGTGGGGCGGGCGGTGAGGACCCGGGGCCCGCCTCGGCCGCGATCTCGGCGGCGAGCGCGTCCAGCTCCGGGGTGGTGACGCCGGGGGCGGCCGCCTCGGCCAGCACCTCGTGCACCTCGGCCAGGACGGAACCCGCCCGGGCCATCAGCTCGATCTCGTCAGGGGTCTTCTGGATCACCAGGGCGCGCGTCCTCTCGTACCCGTGCAGGGGTCTCCGGTGGCCCCGCGCGCTGCCGGTCCGGTCATTCCGCCAGCCCGTGCGGCCTTATGTGGCGCGGGTCGCAGCCGCTGCCGTCGGAAAACCGGGCACGTAGGATGGGCGGGTGACTCAGGCTGAGACGACTTCCCGGACCGGCAAGCGCGTGCTCCTGGCCAAGCCTCGCGGCTACTGCGCGGGCGTGGACCGGGCGGTGCAGACCGTCGAGGAGGCGCTGAAGCTCTACGGCGCGCCCATCTACGTGCGCAAGCAGATCGTGCACAACAAGCACGTGGTGCAGACCCTGGAGGCCAAGGGCGCGATCTTCGTGGAGGAGAACGAGGAGGTGCCCGAGGGCGCCACCGTGATCTTCTCCGCGCACGGCGTGGCCCCCGAGGTCTACGAGCAGGCCAGGGCGCGCTCGCTCAAGGCGATCGACGCGACCTGCCCGCTGGTCACCAAGGTGCACCAGGAGGCCAAGCGGTTCGCCGCCGAGGACTACGACATCCTGCTGATCGGCCACGAGGGGCACGAGGAGGTCGTCGGCACCGCCGGTGAGGCCCCCGCGCACATCCAGCTGGTCGACGGCCCGGACGGGGCCGACAAGGTCACCGTGCGCGACCCGAACAAGGTCGTCTGGCTCTCGCAGACCACCTTGTCTGTGGACGAGACGCTGGAGACGGTGGCCCGGCTCAAGTCTCGGCTGCCGCTGCTCCAGTCGCCGCCCAGCGACGACATCTGCTACGCGACCTCCAACCGGCAGCACGTGGTGAAGGAGATCGCCCCCGACTGCGACGTGGTGATCGTCGTCGGATCGCGCAACTCCTCCAACTCGGTGCGCCTGGTCGAGGTCGCCCTGGACGCCGGCGCCCGCGCCGGTCACCTGGTCGACTTCGCCGACGAGATCGACGACGCCTGGCTGGCCGGCGCCGGCACGGTCGGTGTCACCTCCGGCGCCAGCGTGCCCGACGAGCTGGTCCAGCAGGTGCTCGCGCATTTGGCCGAGCGGGGCTTCACCGACGTCGAGGAGATCACCACCGCCAACGAGCGGCTGACCTTCTCGCTGCCGCAGGAGCTCAAGCGGGACATGAAGGCCGCCGCGACCGCCGCGCAGGGCTGACCGGCCGCCGGGAACGAACCACCCCAGCCGTACGTCCGATACGGGTATGAGGAACCTTCGGCTCGCCGTCCCCGCCCTGGTCGTCTGCGCGGCGCTGAGCGCCTGCGGCGGCCAGGCCGGTACGGACGGCACCGCCACCCCGACGGGAGCAGCCCCGGTGACCAGCCAGCCGAACCCGAACCCGACCAACAGCCCGAACGACCCGCAGAACCCGGTCGACCCGCTGCCCACGAAGCCGCCCAAGGGCACCCCCGGTCCGACGAAGCCCCCGCCGGCGGGTGACACCACCCTCACCGGCACCATCCAGGCCGGGGTCGAGCCCAACTGCCTGCTGCTCGACGGCAACCTGCTCATCGGCGGCCCCCGCGACGTGCTGAAGCCCGGCGCCCGGGTCACGGTCACCGGCCGCTCCCAGCCCGGCATGATGACCACCTGCCAACAGGGCACCCCCTTCGTCGTCGCAGCCGCCCGCCCCGCCTGACCTCTGGCACCCGGCGCTGACCAGCCCTCCCCGGCCTCCCCCGGGTCGATCATGAAGTTGTTGTCACCCGCCGGGACGTGTCGCGACAACAATTTCATGATCACAGGGGTGGTCCCGGCCGGAACGGGCGGAGCCCCGCCCCCGGGAACGGGGGCGGGGCTCCTTGGTTCAGCGGGCGGTCAGTTCACCGAGCCGATGGCCACCGAGCCGCGGCCGACGACCGCGCCCTCGGTGGTGGTGACGGCCAGGTCGCCGTAGAGCTCGCGACCGGCGGCCGGGGCGGCCAGGGCGGTCACCGTACCCGTGAGGGTGGCGGTGGCGCCGTTGGCCAGGGACAGCGGGGTGTTCGGGGCGGACAGCGAGCCCAGCGCCGTAGCCGAGAAGGAGTCCCGGTAGTCGTACGCGGTGCTGGTGCCCGGGCCGTCGACGGCGTACCCGTCGATCCGGACCCGGTAGGTGCCGGCGGCCGGGTTCTTCAGGGTCACCGCCTCCTCGGAGTCACCGTCGGCCGCGCGGCGACCTCGGTGGTGCCGAGGAAGACGTACAGGTCCAGGTCGGCGCCCAGGTTGGCGGTGTTGCCGATCCGGGCGGTGAACGAGGTCGCCCCCGCCGGGACGTCCACCAGGTACTCCTGGACGGCGCCCTCGGCGATGGTCGGCCGCTCGGCGCGCACGCTGGAGAGCGGGCCACCCACGCCGGTCACCTGGACCGGGCCGAACGTGTTGGTCAGGCCCCAGCTCACCTCGGTCGGGGCGCCGGCGGTGACCGCCGGCAGCTCGACCACGGCCGGCTCGACCTTGACGCCCTGCACCCGAGCCTGGAGCTGGAACGGGTTGTCCAGGGCCGGCGAGGTCCGCCGCGACTCCACCTCGATCTCCCAGACCCCCGCGATCGGGTTCTGGTAGTCCCGCTCCTGCGGCTTGCAGGCGGCGGCGTCGGAGAAGTTGGTGTAGCAGGCGGTGCTCGCGGTGCTCTCCACCGGAACGCCGTACGGGTTGACGGCGATGAACCGGGTCTGCGAACCGGTCGCGATGCCGGAGAGGTTGACCTGGAGCGCGCCCGCGCCCTGCGGCACCGTCACGAAGTACGAGGTGAAGCTGTTCCGCTCGACCGAACCCCCGCCGGAGAAGGAGTACTCCGGGGCGGAGACCGCGTTCGAGGCGACCACGACGGTGGAGACCTCGAAGTCGACCACCGAGGTGGCCGGGTCGTCGATCGTCATGATCGCGCCGTGCGCCCCCGCGGTCAGCGGCTTCGCCTTGACCTTGACGGTGACGGTCTTGTTCAGCGGCAGCCACACGACCTGCGGCGCGGTGAACGTGCCGTCGTTGCCGCGGAACGCGACGTTGTGCGCGACGCCCTTGTTCGGGCCGCTGGTCCGGGTCAGCTTGACCTCGTAGTAGCGGCTCTCCTTGACCTTCTGGCCGCCGCGGTCAGCAGCGCAGCGGTTGTAGACGCCGGTGCCCACGTTCGGGGTCGGCTCGAACTCGCCGGAGGCCTTGTTGTACCTGGTCAGGTTCTCCGACAGCTCGGTGCAGACCGGCGCCGCGGAGGTGTAGCTCCGGGTCTGCACGCCCGCGGCCAGCAGGCCCCACGCGCCCGGCACGTTGAACATGCCGTAACCCTGGCCGTACGTCGGGACGCCGGCGATCGGCTTGGCGGAGGTGTAGATGGCCCGGCGCAGCGCGGCCGGGGTGACGCCCTTGTCGGTCGCCTTCGCGGCCGACAGCAGCAGCGCGGCGGCGCCGGTGGCCTGCGGGGAGGCCATCGAGGTGCCGTTCAGCATCTGGTAGCCCGGGGGCAGCGGGTAGCCGGCCTCGGGGACCGGGTTGCCCGGCTGCCAGGTCGGCGCGGTGGAGATGGCCGAGCCGGGGGCGGAGATGCTCGGCTTGAAGCCGCCGTCCTCACGCGGGCCGCGCGAGGAGAAGTTGAACAGCGCGTTGTCCTTGCGGACCACCGAGCCGTAGTTGGCCAGCCAGGTGTCCTTGCTGATGTTCGCGGCGACGCTGACCACGTCGGTGGCGACGGAGGGGTCGCCGACGGTGTTCAGGCCCGGGCCGGAGTTGCCGGCCGAGATGAACATCTGCACGCCGTACGTGTTGATCAGGTCGTTGTAGAGGTTCGCGCGGGCGTTCGAGCCGTCGTTGAGCGCCGGCAGGCCGCCGATCGACATGTTGACCACGTCGACCTTGCGGTTGATCACCAGGTCGGCCATGCCGGTGGTGAGCGCCGCGGCGGTGCAGCCGCCGCCCCAGGAGCAGGCCCGGGCGGAGACCAGCTTGGCGCCGGGGGCGGCGCCGTCGAAGGCGCTGTTGCCCAGCATGTCGTTGGCGGCGGTGATGCCGGCGACGTGCGTGCCGTGGGTCGCCTCGATGATGCCGATGTTCACGTAGTCCCAGGTGCCCGGGATGCCGATCGGCGAGGTGTCCACGTTGCGGCGGTACTCGACCACGAACGGCATCTGATCGCGGACCGCGGTGGCCGGGCTGTCCGTGCCGAAGTGGCCGACCTGGAACTTCTCCTTGTACGGCCGCATCAGCTCGTCATCGGTGAAGTTGTTGTTCTGGTTGACGTCGACCCAGATGTTGCCGTTGGCCGGGTCGTAGAGGATGCCCCATGCGTCGGTGGTGTCGCCGTCCCGGTTGACGTCACCGGCCGGGTCGCTGGCCGCGGTGATGTTCTCCCGGAAGAGGTTGAACCGGTAGGCGCCGGCCGGGGCGGTCCAGGTGGCGCCCGCGATGCTGAAGGTCGGGCCGGTGGCCTCGTTGTTCATCCGACGCCAGGTGGGGTCCTCGAGCGGGTCCGTCGCGGTGACCCAGTCGACGATCTTGCGCTCACCCGTGGTGGTCTTCTGCAGCGCCGGCTGGTCCAGGTCGATGCCGGAGTCCATGATGCCGATGGTGACGCCGCGGCCGTCCCACTCCGGGTGCGCGGCCTTGAAGGCCTCCGCGCCGGTCTCGTTGGTCGGCATGTACGGGTTGACCGCGCCGGTGTCCCCACCGGGGCCGGCCAGGGTCTCGCCCTGCTCGGCGGTCTTCGCGCCGGCCGGGGCGGCCTCGGGGGCCGGGTCGGGGAGCTTGATGGTCTCGTCGAGGTCGACGGCGGAGACGCCGGGCAGCGTGGCGGCCTTGAGGACCTTCGCGGTGGGGACCTTGGCCAGCAGGTAGCCGACCTGGTCGTACCGCTCGCTGATGGAGGCGCCCAGGCCCTTCAGGCCGTCGGCGACCTTCTTGGCCGACCCCTTCTTGGCGGCGATGATCAGGGTGACGGTCGGGGCGTGCTTCGCCTCCGCCTCGTCGAGGAGCTTGGCGTCGTGCGCGCCCAGCGTCTCGACGGCGGTCGGCTGCGAGGCGTCGGGGGTGGTGGCGGGGGCGGCGCTCGCGGTCGCGGCGCCACCCCCCACGTCATGGCGCCGGCCGCCAGGACCGAGGCGAAGAGCGCGGCGGAGGTACGCCGGCTCAGGTTGCGGGGTTTACTCACGTTCTCTTCCTCCAGAGAACAGGGCCCTTCAGAAACAGGGCACGCGTGAGCGAAATCCTTCGGGGTGGCCGGCGTCGATGTCACTACCGAGACGTAGGTTGTGACCGGTCCGTGACGTGGGTCGGCCGTCATCGTCACACCGGCCGTGTTAAACGTCGATGTCTGCTGACCGTTCGGCCGATGTGGACCCGCCCTCGTTCCCGGTCCCGACCAGCTCCGGGGCCTGCGGCTGCCGGGGTGCCAGCTCCACCTGCGCCGGGGTGGCCAGCTCCTGGTCGGAGACGCCCAGCTCGGCGAGCTTGCGCGCGCTGACCAGCACCCGCGCCTCCAGCGACCCGACCGCCCGGTTGTACGCGGTCACCGCCCCGCCGAGCGATGCGCCGAGCTTGCCGACGTGGTCGCCCAGGGTGGACAGTCGCCCGTACAGTTCGCGGGCCAGGGAATGCACCGCCACCGCGTTGCGCGCCAACGCCTCCTGCCGCCACGAGTAGGCCACCGTGCGCAACAGCGCCACCAGGGTGGCCGGGGTCGCGAGCACCACGTTGCGGGCGAAGGCGTGCTCCAGCAGCGTCGGGTCGCGCTGCAACGCCACGTCGAGGAACGGGTCGGCCGGCACGAAGAGCACCACGAACTCCGGCGTCGAGTCGAAGGCCGCCCAGTAGGTCTTCGCCGCGAGCGCGTCCACGTGCGCCCGCAGGTGCCGCGCGTGCGCGTCGAGGTGGGTGTCCCGCCCCCGCTCGTCGCGCGCCTCCATCGCGGTCAGGTACGCGTCGAAGGGCGCCTTGGCGTCGACCACCACGCTGCGCCCGCCGTGCAGCCGGACCACCAGGTCGGGGCGGACCCCCTGGTGGTCGGTGGCGGCGGTGACCTGCTCGTCGAAGTCGCAGTGCTCCAGCAGGCCGGCGGCCTCGACGATCCGGCGGAGCTGGTGCTCGCCCCAGCGCCCCCGCACCTGCGGCGCCCGCAGCGCGGCCACCAGCTGCTTGGTCTCGGTGCGCAGCTCCCCGGAGACCGTGCTCATCGCCCGGACCTGCTCCCGCAGCTCGGCGTACGCGTCGACCCGGTCGTGCTCCAGCTCGGCGACCCGCTGCTCGTACCGCCGGAGGGTGTCGTGCAGCGGGGCCACCGCCCGGGCGACCGCCTCCTGCGACTGGGCGGTCGCCTCGTAGCTGAGCGCCCGCATCGACTGCTCCAGCCGCCCCTCGCCCGCCCGGGTGGCCTCCAGGGTCGCCTCCAACCGGGCGATCTGGGTGGCCGCGCGGGACCGGGCGGCCAGCCAGCCGACCGCGCCGCCCGCGGCGAGGCAGAGCACCACCACGGCCAGCGTCGCGAAGTCCATGCCCGAGAGCTTGCCAAACGGGTACGACGAGCGCCCGGTGGGTACGTTCGGGGGTATGGAAGCTGCCCTGTGGGTGATCCTGGTCCTGTTGCTCGGAGGTGCGCTCGTGTTCTGGCGGTGGGGGAGCAGGGCCCGGCGGGCCACCGAGCTGGCCGACGCCCGCGCGGAGGCGCAGCGCTGGTACGAGCGCCTCGGCGGGCAGTTGATGAACCTGCACGGCGACGCGCCGGCGGTGCGGCAGGCGCTGGCCGACGCCGGTGAGCGGTACAACGCGGCCGGGTCGCAGCTGGAGCAGGCGGGGACGCCGCACCAGTTCGCGCTGGCCCGGGAGACCGCGCTGGAGGGGCTGGCCTACATCCGGGCCGCCCGCACCGCGCTGGGCATCGACCCGGGCCCGGAGCTGCCGCCGCTGGCCGCCGCCCGGGGCGCCGGCATGCTCACCAAGGAGCGTGAGGTCAACGTGCAGGGGCAGACCTACCGGGCCGGCCCGCAGCCGGGCAACCAGACGCCCTATTACTACCCGGGCGGCAACTGGCAGGGCCGTCCGGTGCCCGCCGGCTGGTACTCGACGCCCTGGTGGAAGACCGCGCTCGGCACCGGGGCCGGCGTGCTCGGCGGCATCCTGATCGCCGACGCGCTCTTCTCGCCCGCCTTCGCCGACCCGGGCTACGGCTACGAGGCCGGCTACCAGGAGGGCTTCGGCGACGGCCAGGACCAGGGCGGGGACTTCGGCGACCAGGGCGGCGGCGACCAGGGCGGCGGCGGCTTCCGGCGCGGCGGCGGCCGTGGCGCTGTCACCGGTCGTCACCGGGGACGCCGTGGGGGTGGCCGCCGGGGTGGCGCTCCCGGTGTTGTTGGTCGGTTCGTCGGGGGCGAGGAAGGCGAGCCCGTCGGTGGCGGCGTGCGCCTCCAGCAGGCGGCTCAGCGCCCGGACGGTCCCGGTCGGTCCGGTTCTGGTGTCGAGTCCGAAGACGAGCAGCCGCTCCACCGGCTCCGGCTGGCCCTTGGCGTCGACGGGAACGGTGACGGTGAACGCCATGCCGGCGGCCACTGCGGTGGCGAAGTCGACGGTCCAACGCATCCCCGCGTCGACCGGGGGCGCCTCGTCCCCGCCGAAGGTCCCGGCGGCGTCGGCGGCCAGCGGGGTCGGCCCGACCGGCAGGTCCGGGGTGACGGTGCCCGACCCGCCGGTGAAGAGCTTGCCGCTGGCGGTGCGGCCGACCGCGTACCACTGGGTGGGCAGCAGCCGGGCCCGGGCCGGTTCGCACCACGGGCCGGGGCGGGTCAGCGGGTCGGGGAAGACGCCGGCGACCGGCTCCAGCACCCGGGCGATCCAGGCGGCGCGGGGCGCGCCGAAGCGGCGGACCAGGTCGCTCCAGGCGGCCTCGTCGGGCGTGCCGCCCGGTCCGCCCGGTTGCCCCTCACCCCAGTACGCGCGCCCGGCGGCGATCTCCTCGGCGGTCAGCCCCGGTTCGTGGTCGTCGACGTGGAGCTGGTCGGGGTAGACCCGGATCTTCAGGGCCGCGCCGGCGAACCGGGTCTCCAGGCGTACCGGCAGCATGACCGCCGGGGCGGCGGCGGTCAGCGTCCACGGGGTCTGGGTCAGCGCGCCGGACAGCGGCGGCCGGTCGGCGGCGTACGACGAGGTGCTCATCGGCTCTCCGGCGTCGGTAGCAGGTCGCTGGCGTGGCGGGCCAGGAGGACGGGGCGTTGCAGGACGGCCGACGCGGTGTCGGCGGCGTTGCGGCCCTGGCGGGCGGCGAAGACCACCGCGTCCGGCGCCGGCGGGTCGCCGGTGAGGTCCACGCCGAAGCGGGGCGCGGCGGGCTGCTCCCGGAGCAGGAAGAACCAGCCGGGGGGCCCGTCGGCCTGCCGGGCGGCGCCGCGGGCCGTTTCGGCGGTGCACGGGAAGCCGAACAGCAGCAGGTCGGGGGAGAGCCAGGCGTTGAAGATCGGCAGGACGTCCGGCCCGGTCGGGGTCCGTTCCTCCGGTCCGGTCCAGGTGGCGGCCCGCATGGTGACGATCGTGGACGGGTACCGGCGCAGCAGCTCGCCGCGGATGACCAGCACCAGCGACTGCTCGCCGGGAGCGCCGACGGCGGTCAGGTGGCTGCCCAGCGGCCCGTTGCGCCAGGCCGGGTCGGTCAGTGGCGGGATGTCGGTGAGCGGGGCCCCGGCGGACACGGCGCCGCGGACGTCCCAGAACTGCCGGAACCAGGTCTGCCGCGGGTCGGCGGGGAACTCCCGCCAGAGCATCTCCCGGCTCATCTCGTGGTTGAGCCCGACCAGGAACGCCTCGATGAAGCGCGGGTTGGCGGCCAGCGCGGTCATCGTCTCCGGGGCGACCGCCGGCAGGTTCGGCACCACGTGTTCCTGGGACAGCCCGCGCAGCAGCTCGTAGGCGGGCACGTCGAAGGTGACGCCGGCGAGCAGCCGGCGCAGCGGGTCGCCGCTGTCCGGCAGGGCGTCGACCAGGTCGCCGCCGCCGAGGGTGATCCCGGCCAGCACCTCACCGGCGACGGCGGTCTCGGGGCGTACCGTCTCGCGGACCGCCGCCGCGGCGGTGGCCAGGTCGACCGGGGCCGGGCGGTGGTCGCGGGCCAGGCCCTGCGCGGGGGCCAGCCGGTCCTGGTGGCGGGCGGCGGCGGCCATGAAGTCGTCGCCCATCTTCGCCCGGTCGGCGACCAGGTCGGCGCGCAGGTCGGCCACCGCGACGGAGCAGCCGC
>NZ_JAEVHJ010000193.1:0-12734 GCF_016802855.1 Micromonospora sp. ATA51
GCTGCGGGCCGCGCGTACCGCCGGGTGTTCGGGGCCGAGCACTGCGGGCCCGGCGGTGGCGACGCGGGTGTAATTGCGGCGGGCCTCGTGCCGGTTGCCCAACTCCTCCGCCACCCCGGCCAGGTCGAAGCTGAGCGCCAACATCAGCGGATCGGCGTCCCCACGGCGGCGCTCGCCGGCCGCGTACGCCTCCTCCAGCACCCGGCGGGCCGCGGCCGGGTCGTCCGCCTCCCGGTGCAGCCGGGCCAGCAGGTGGGCGCTGCCCAGCACCTCGGGGTGGTCCTCCCCGTACGCCGGTCGGGCCGCCGCGATCGCGTCGGTGAGCAGGCGGCGGGCGCTGGCCAGGTCACCGGCCGAGCGCAGGGCGAGGGACTGGTGTTGAGCGGCGGTCAGGGGGGAGGGGTGGGACACGTGAGTCATGCTGCCGGTAATCGGCGCTCGGACGCTACCCACCCCGACGCATCCTGGGACCAGGCCGTCCGTGAGGTCCGCGATCCGACGCCCTGAGCTGCGCAAATCTCCGTCGCCGGAGCGTGGCGGGCGGCGATGTGCATGATCCATCCCAGCCGTGTACAGTAATGCCCCGTGCGGCCCACCGGGGCGCCGACGGGTGACGAGGTCACCGCGGCCGACAGGGTAGGCTGGACGAGCAGGTCCGGGTGGCGGAATGGCAGACGCGCTAGCTTGAGGTGCTAGTGCCCGTATAGGGCGTGGGGGTTCAAGTCCCCCCTCGGACACCAAACGAACGAAGCAGCCAAAGGGCCGCTGACCTGGCAGAACTCAGGTCGGCGGCCTTCATCGTTTCTCGGGCTGCTGCCGCCATGGGAACACCGTGGGAACACGGGCCCGGACGAGCCCCGCCGCACGACGCCGCTGGGGCGATCTTGTGCCCGGCGATCGAGACGGTTACGGTCCCACTGTTGCGCATATAGGTGCGTCGGCGGCAGCGCCCGCAGGACACCGGGTCAGGCCGCCCACGTTCACGTGGAGGAACGGTGGCATCAGTTGAGAAGAGGACGACGAAGGACGGCAAGAGCAGCCGGTGGCGGGTGAAGTGGCGGGAGGGCGGCCGCCGCGAGAACCCCTGGAGCAGCCGCACGTTCGACTACCTGGCCGACGCAAAGCGGTTCAAGACGCAGGTCGAGGCCGCCGGCGAGCGGATGCCGACGCCGGAGCAGCTGGTCGAGCACGGCTTCGCCGAGCTCCTTCCCCCCGGCATGGCCGCCCCGGCGCCGGAGCCCGCCGAGCAGGTGCTGACCTTCCGCGAGTACGCCGAGGAGTGGCTGGGCACGCTGGTGAAGCCGCACCCGGAGACGATGCGCAAGTACCGGGAGCGCCTGGAGAAGCACGTCTACCCGCGGATCGGCGACCGGCCGATCGCCGAGATCACCCGGCGGGAGATGCGCGAGTGGCAGCAGGGCCTGCGCGACGCCGGGCTGTCGGCGAAGACGATCGCCAACATCCGGGGCGAGAGCGTGGTGCCGATCTTCAAGGCGGCGTGCCGGCCGGGCGAGGACGGCGAGCCCGCCGTGCGGACGTCGAACCCGATGGACGGCCTGGCGCTGCCGGAGGGCCCGCGCGCCGAGCGGGACATCCTGGAGAGCCCGGACGAGGCCCGGCTGTTCCTGGAGGCGGCGTACGCGGTCGACCCGGAGGCGGCGGACCTGCTGCTGTGCAAGCTGGCGACGGGGCTGCGCTGGGGTGAGGTGTCGGCGCTGCCGCCGAGGGCAGTGCACGTCGCCCAGAGCACGGTGTCGATCGTGCAGGTCCTGCGGAAGGTGAACCGGCGGTGGGTGGTCGAGCCCAAGCCGAAGACGAAGCAGGGCTACCGGGAGGTGCCGCTGCCGGCGTCGGTGATGCGGATGGTCGCCGAGCGGGTGGCGGCGGCCAGCCGGGAGGCGGGCCGGCAGTTCGTGTTCGTGGCGCCGCGCGGGAACCACTGGCGGTACGAGGACTTCTACACGGACCGGTGGGTGAAGATCCGCGACCTGGCGCGGGAGAAGGGCCTGCCGCGCCGGATGACGATGCACGGGCTGCGGCATTCGCTGCTGACGCTGCTGGCCACGGAGGGCGTCGACCTGGCGGCGCTGCGGACGATGGCCGGGCACGCGAGCGTGACGACGACGATGAACGTGTACGTGCACGCGACCCGCCGCCACCACGAGCCGGTGCGGCAAATCGTCGGGGACTTCCTCGGCGTCGACCACCTGGCGGCCGCCGGGCGGTAGGGCGCCCAGCGCAACGGGCGGCGAACCAGTGGGTTGGCTCGCCGCCCGATGGCGGGCGACGCTGGTCACGCAGGGCTATTGGGCTTGCCGTGGCTCATGCCTGCGGTTGCGGCCCACACCAGAGCTGCATCGGTCAGCTTCCCGATCAGGTGGGCTTTGCCCTCGTTGCACGCGGTCAACGCTTGACAACCGCCATTGAGAGTCGTCCGGTAGGGCGCTCCACCTTGTCCCCGTCCGAGGAGGATGGGCGGTCTACGGCTGCCCGACGAGGAGATCCGCCTTACGCCACGGCGATGGCTCTCACGTCAATTGCCAACGGTTAGCGTTCCGCCGAGACTCTGGTGAGCCCGGTCAGCCCAGACGTCGGGTGCCATCAGGTTCCAATTCTCGCCGCTCAACATGCTCACCGACCGGCCGTTCAACGTGATGGCCGGGCCCTGCTCCTTCGCTCGTATCTCAGCCGCCAGGACCGCCGGATCACTGTAGGTAGCTAGGAGGACTTCCGCACCATCCTCCGTAGTGCACCTGGCTGCCGCTGAACGACCGGCCAGCTGAAAGTCGATGTCCCTGAGACCGGCGCAAACTAGATCCGCCTCCCGCAGTTCGTCCACGATTGCCTGAGGGCTAGAGAACGTGCCGCCGCTCGCGGGAGGACCGGTTGGAGAGGCGGATGGTGAGGGTGTGGCCGTCTGCTCCTGCGTATCGGAGGTACAAGCGGCAAGGCCACAGAGCAGGAACGCCATCGAAACGACGACGAGGGGCCTTCGTAACCAGATCATCAAGGCAGTGTCGCTGGGAGCCAGGCGTGTAGTCACCACACGATCGGGCGAGCCGTGTCCCCGTTCGGGGAGGTTGGACGGTCTACGACTGCCCGGCGGAGAAATCCTCCACAGACGAAACGCATGGCACTGGTTGCCGAAGCGAGCACCGTCGTACCAGCGGACTACGGTCTGGCATTGACCACCGGTTCCAGGAAGGGCGCGAGATGACGGAAGAACCGCTCCGCTATGAGATGAGCATGAAGCCCGGCTTCGGTCAGAAGTACACGAGGGAGCAGGCGATCGGCTCTCCGATAAAGCAGTCGTTGAACGGAGACGTGATGACGACCGGCATCATCGTGGACTGGATCGACGAGGCGGACGGAAGCGTCACTCTAGTCATCGAGCAGCGGGACCTTGGCCTGACCTGACTCCTGTGACCGGCGGGCCATCCACCACTTCCGCCGCTCACCGTATCCACTGGGCGTCATGTCACGGTGAGCTACGGGCCAGAGACAGGGGCGAGCGGCGGGGCGAGCTGGAGGAACCGGGTCACCTTGTGCGGGTCACCGAGGTCTTCAACCGGCCGAGGCGGTGGCCATTGGATGGTGCGTCCGGCCGGCCAGATGGGCAAGAGAGCGTCGGCTGCGGCAGAGCCGAGCTTCGGCCGCGCCCGCAGCCCTGGCCAGTCATGCTGGAGCGCCAAGGCGAAGAAGTGCCCGACCCGGAAGACCGTCGCATTGAATACGCCGCCCTCGCTACGGTACCTCTCCAGGTCCGGCGGCAGCGGGAACCCCGGGAAGACGTTGGTCACCGGCATGAAGTGGGACTCGAAAAGCTGTGCCCTGCTAGGCCGGTTCGGATCGGTGAGGTTCCACCGTCGCCCAATCCAGACCCGCATCGTGTTCGGTGGCGCCCCTTCAAAGGCGTGAACGCGGCGGTAGTGAGGTTCCGGGATCGGCTGCTCCACGTTGCTGGTGTGCACCGCCACGAGGCCCTTGAGCGCGACCCAGTTGGCCACGATCTGCTGCGCCGTGGCGTCGAGCTCCACGGCTTGGCCGACGACCATGGGGCCGACGATCGGCTTCGCTGCCTCCTCCAGCTGGCTCATCCAGCCGTTGTTGCACCCGTCGCAGACAACGCGCACCTTTGCCGTGAGAATTGGCTGACGCCACCGATCCCGGCCCGCTGCGCTGCTCCAGCGTTCGCTGTGGCCGGGCTGGCGGACCGCGGGCAGGTAGTCACGCAGCCAGTCGGGCCAGATGTGCTCGTTGGTGATCTGGCGATTCGTGGCCCCGCAGAAGCGGCATGCGTTCGGCACGAGTCGAGGGTACTGCGGCGGTATGAGATGAGCTGACGAGCAGCCCCGCGACGCAGCGGCACGGCTACGGGCTCGTGCCCAACAGGTTTCCAGCAGTGCTGAAGACGACGCCAGCGGTCAAGAAGAAGACGGTGGCCACCGCGCTTCGAGCCGCTGAGCGAGTGATGGCGTAGGTGATCAGGGTCCGCACGAACTGCACGTCACCCCAAGTCATGTCAGGCTCAACGCCCCGCTGCCGCCGGTAGTCGGCCGCCTTCTCTGCGTCGTCCCTGTGACGTTCGGAAGACTCCCGGATGATCGCAACGCGCGCCCGGGCCTTCAAGTACGCCAGCGCCGCGGAGACAGTGGCGATGCCGATGGCGAGGAGTTCGAGGACGCCGCCGATCAGCGACAGCCACATGCCGAGCGTCATGAGGCAATGATGGTGCATCTGATCAACCCCGGACGCCGCCCACACGCCGGCAGACCGTCCGTGCAATCCACGTGCAATATCCGGCGGCCACCACCGGGATTCCGGGGTCAACGAGGGTTAGACCGGACAGCAGGGCTCCCGGGGCGCAAAGCAGAGCGCCGACCGGCGTTTCCGCTGGTCGGCGCTCCTGTAGCCCGGCGAAGGGCTATGTGGCCAGGGGCGGGTCCCGAGTGCGGAAAGTTGCCGCGCTGCACCGTTTGCTCGCCGCCCGCTGCTGTCGGATCAATCCTCCTAGGACGGTCGAGAGGATGTGGCGTGGAGCGGGGGCCTCTAGGCGCCAGCGTCGGGCCAGCGCGCAACGATGTGTGGGCTGGACGCCCCACGTCAGCGGCGCGCGGCCAGGGCGGGGCACGCCTGGTAGGCGGCCTCCAGGTCGTCCTCCGTGAACCGGACGAGCCGGCCGAGCCGGTGGCAGGGGACGCGGCCCTTGGACACCCAGCGCCGCAGGGTGGTCTCGGCGATGCGTAGCTTCTCCGCGGCCTCGGCGTAGGTGTACTCCTGCACGAATCCTGCCTTCCGTGGTCGTCAATGACAGTCCGGTCACAATAAGGCATCGCGGCCGTATAGAGCCACAAAGATGAACGTGGAGGGAGTCATCAGTTTCATCGGGGGTTGCTCTCGTGTGGGCTCCGCCTGTTACCACGCCGCGATCTAGGAGTTGACGGCTGCCCGGCGGTTCCGCCAACGAGTCGCGCTGACTAGAGTGACGGCATTGGAGGTGTGATCGTACGCACGTTCGATCGCGCTCCCGGTTACGCCCGAACGATTCGCTCGTTGCGCACTGCGGGTGGAGGTCGCGTCACGCATTGTGCGGATCGTTGGTCAAAGTTGGATCATCAGCGCGAAGGGGGACCAATGACATCTCGGCAACGAGGCCGTTGCCTCCCCTCCCGCTCTACCGCCCCATGCATGGAGAGGGCTGCGGAAGCCCTTGGGTGGCCAGGCGTGGTCGTGCCCGACGTGTCACTACTTGGCACCCACGTTTCGGTAGTCGTGGTCCCTGATGTCGCCGCGCACGAGTGGCGCTTGGAGAACCGGTGCGCCGAACCGCTGCTCGATCCTGACTCTTTGACCATGTGGGAGTGGCCGGAGGGCCGCGGGCTGTTTCCCCCATCTGCGGTTTCCATCCACGGCGTCCTCACCGGTGTAGGCAGGTCGGTCCGCAGCGCGCTTTCCGGCGCCCGGAAGTGGCGGGGTTTCGCCGCTACCGCCGTGGCGTTGCCATCTGGCGAAGCGGCAAGTGATGATCTCCTCCTGGAGTGCTCGTACTCGGGTATTGCCGTTGTCTGCGAGGACCAGGACGAGGCGAAGGTCATCCAACCTGGGCATGACGGCCGGCTAGCCACCGCCCGTCGAACAACGGTGGACCGATGGATCGAGGAGAAGCTATATGGACGCCTCTTGGCGGACACGGACCTAGCGGACGCGCTCCTGTAGCGTCGCCGGCTCCAGCGCCTTGAGCCAGCCCCCCAGGAACGGGGGTGGTTCCCACTTGTCGGTGTTGTTCTCCACCTCGTAATGGCGGACCTGTGCGTTCCAACACTTCGCGCGCCAGCTCTCCGTCCGCGCGGCCTTCGTCGATCCGTGAGGCAGGAGCTCGTCGCGAAGGTCAAGCAGCACCTCAAGCGAGTGCTCGAACGCCAGCCGCTCCTGCTCAGGCCATGGGTGGATGGCCAGCTGCCCCAAGGGTCGGGAGTGGCACGCCTCGCAGGCGCATTGCCAGAGTCCATCGTCAGGATCCGCCTGTGCGGCAAGCGCGATTTTGTCGACGCTGATGTAGGCCAAGCACTCCTTCACGATTGCGGCAATCTGCGGATCGTGCCCACCTCCGCCGCCTCCGTCCTTCATTGGGTAGAGGTGGCGCAGGCTGGTGGAGGTGCCGACCGCTGCCGCAAGGGCGCCCATGCAGAGCGCCCCAAGGGCGGACACGTCGCAGCGGAGCAGCATCACCGGAACGCGGCAGTTCAACAACCGCAGCAGCGAGCGGACCATGTTCTTCAGGCCGAGCGGGTCCTTGTCGTGCTCCAAGATGACCGCGATGGGCACGCCCGCCTGCTCGACGGCGGAGAGAAGTGTGTCGAGCGCCGCCGGGGAACGTAGCCAGGAGATGTGAAGCGGCAGCAGGGCGATCGCATCCTTGAGGTCTGCTGCGCGACGGAGAATGTCTCCAAGTCCAGCTTCATCGCCCTCCCCCACGTAGCCGGAGTCGGTGAGAACCGGAAGTCCGAGGTTCCTCTGATCTCTGATCCAGGTGTCGTTAAACGGGGCCCGCGCGGCCACGCGGTTGGCGCCGGCGTATCGGGCGGCGTCGAGCAGCAGCGGCTGGCGGAAGCTGTTGTGCTCCCGCAGGTGTCGTGCGGCCTGGTAGACACGGGACACTGCGTCTGTGGCCCTGAAGTTGCCCTTCCTGGCGGTGATCACGAGACCCGCGTTATCCCGACGCGCCAGTCTGGCAACATCAAGCGCCTCGTCCGAGTAGCACTGGATGAGGAGTGCTTCCTGGAAGGGGTGCAGCTGAGCGGGCATCCGGCTGTCGCTGTGCTGGCGGGCGTTATCCAAGCTCACTGCCCGTGCCTTCCTGGTGATTCGGCTCTGTGTCCGTTCGGTCCGTCAAGTAGTGGCGTTCGAAGGGGCCCGGCAGCATCAGGGCGGTCGAGGCGACCTTGTCCAGTGTCCTGCCCAGACTGTCCAAATGGGCATCGACGACTCGCGTCATCAGGTGCGGCCTTTCCTCGGCGACGGCGCCGGGTTCGACCTTCGCCCAGCCAAGCTGATTCAGCCTGATCCGCAGTATGCGGTGTGACTGGTCGTCGATGAGCCCGAGGCGGGAGGCTTGCTGGATCAGGGCGGCAATCGACATGCCCCAGGTGACCTTGAGGTCGAGCAGGCGTCCGAAGTCCCGTGTGGTCAGGCGGGAGAGGTCCTGACGGATCGCGGCAGAGGGTGCGATGAATTCGCCGGCAAACTCGAACGCCTCCTGTTCGACCGCTTCTTCCCCAGTGGCGACCTGCCACCCGTGTAGCACCAGGTGGCCCAATTCGTGGGCGACGCTGAGCCGCTGACGGTCGCCGGGGAGGGCGGTGTTGACCACGATGATGGGCCGCCGCTCGGGCAGGTTGAGGCTCACTCCGTCCTGCGCATCCGTCCCGAGGTCTCGACGGATCACGGCAACCCCGAGTTGTTCGACCGAGCGAATCAGGCCGTCGATCGGCGCGTCGCCTACGCCAAGCAGCGCGCGCACGCGCCGAGCGGCCTCGGGCGGGGCGACCGCGCCCACGGGCAGCTCGGGAAGACCGATTTCTGGCCTCTGTGGTAACTCCTCGATCAGTCGGGTCGCGGTCAGGCTGATCAGATGTGTCAGCCCCTCGATGCGCTTGGTGGCGAGGGCGGTGAGCTTGCTTCGACGTCGACGGTGGTGGACGCAGGAGACGTTGGCGCCGAGGCTCGGTTCACGGACAGCGAGTAGTTCACCGGGAACCTCGAGGACCTCGGCGAGATGGGCAAGCTGTTCGCCCTCAAGCTCCAGCTGTCCACTCTCGATCTTAGATACATAGCCCTGGGATACGCCGGCCTTGTCGGCGAGCTCGGCTTGCGTCCACGCCCGCGACTGCCGGACCACGGTCACGGCCGCCCCATTGCCTCGCATGTCGCCTCCCCTCCGTCGTGTGGGGCAACAGTAGCACGGGGTGCATGAAATATTCCTGAGTCATTCCTAGATCATTCCGACGCGATCCCCGGGGGTGAAGTTCCGTACGGCTACAATCCCGTATTGCGTTCCCACACGCTCTGCGCTGGAAGTGCTGTTGGTGGCACACCGCCGTTCCACGGTGGAGGCCCAGGTTCGAGTCCTGGCCGGCGCTCGACGCCCGGCCACAGGGGAAGGTGGTGAGCGGCGCATGTTCCACGGCAGCATCCCGGCGGACCTGCGGTCGATCATCTACGAGCACGCCGAGTCGTGGCCGGACACCGACCTGTACGTCGGCTGCTCGGGGAACTTCACGATCGAGCGGACGCTGCACAGCCGGCCCGGCGAGGGCCGCGCGATTCACGGCAACGACGTGCAGGCGTACAGCTCGGCGCTGGGCTGGTGGCTCGCCGGCCGGGAGCTGGACTACCGGCTGAAGGACGAGCACCGCGAGGAGCTGGCCTGGCTGGAGCCGTACCTGGCCACGTCGACGGACACCCTCGCCACGCTGATGCTGGGCACCCGGTTCCTCCAGTACGTCGGCCGGTCCGGCGTCTACTACGAGCGGATGGTCCGGGCGACCGTCGGGCAGTTCCCGACGATGCACGCCAAGACGGTGGCGAAGCTGTCCGGGCTGACGCTGCGCCTGGCCGACTACTACTGCGGGGACGTGCGGGACTACCTGCGCGACGTCGTGCCGGCCGACGCGCCGGTGGCCATGTTCCCGCCGTTCTACGCGGGCGACTACGAGGCGCAGTTCGCCGGGATCGACGAGTTCTTCGACTGGCCGGCGCCGAGCTACGACCTGCTCAACGAGGACGGCAAGGAGGAGATCGTCGGGGCGGTGCTCGACCGGCCCCACTGGATCCTCGGCTTGCACATCGCCCGCGACGAGCTGCGCCCCTGGCTGCGCGGCGTCGTCCAGACCTCCAACCGCGGCATGCCGATCTACGTCTACGCGTCGTCGGGTGCGCGGCGCGTGGTCGCGCCCGCCCAGCAGGTCGCGCCGATCCTGCTGCCGAAGATCGGGCCGGACGAGGACCTCGGCGACCGCATGGCGATCCACGTGCTGAACGGCGGGCAGTTCGCGGCGGTGCGCTCGCAGTTCATGAGCAAGACGATCCTGCCCGGCTCCCCGCTGCTGGCGTGCGCGGTGAGCGCCGACCGGAAGCTGGTCGGGGCGTTCGCGTACCTCCCGCCGAAGTTCGACCCGAGCACCGCGTACCTGATGAGCGACTTCCCGGTGTCGTGGACCCGGTACCGGCGGCTGGCGAAGCTGATCGTGATGGCGGCCGCCAGCCGCGAGGCGCAGCTGCTGTTGCAGCGGTCCCTGTCGAAGCGGCTGACGGGCTGGTCGACGACGGCGTTCACCGACCGGCCGAACAGCGCCAAGTACGGCCGGGGCATCCCCGGCGTGAAGTTGCAGAAGCGCAGCGAGCCGGCCGCCGACGGTATCCACCGCTACCAGCTCCAGTACGGCGGCCCCCTGGGTGACTGGACCCTGCAAGAGGCGCTGGCGGAGTGGAAGCGCCGCCACGGGAAGGACGAGCGATGAGCGACGAGCACCGCGGCGGCGAGACGCCGGCCGCCGAGCCGGCCGGCTGCCCGAAGACGCTGTGGGACCGGCTGACGCCCTACCAGTGCGACGAGGGCGCGGAGACGGGCGTGTGCCCGACGCACGGGAAGTTCCGGCACGAGCCGGCCGACCCGGACAAGCCCTGCCAGCACCCCGACATGCACCTGGACGCCGACGTGCAGCGGCTGACCGCCTCCGACGACGACCCCACGGTGGTGGCGTACATCGTGGAGCTCTCGATCCGCTGCCTGGGCTGCCAGGAGCGGTTCCGCTGGACGGGCGTGCCCGCCGGGATGATGCCGAACCGGCCCGCCTGCTCGGCGGACGAATTCACGCTGCACGCTCCGATCCGGCCGGCGAGCGCCGACCCGGACTTCGGCCTCGGCATCCCCGGCTTCGCCATCCAGTACCGGGGAGGCGGGCGGTGAGCGACGTCGACGAGCTGCCCCTGGACCCGCGGCTGCTGACCGTCCGGCCGCAGGACCTGACGCTGCTGGAGGTCAACGCGCGGTACATGCGCAAGGAGCAGTACGACCGCCTGGTGGCGAACATCAAGCGGGACGGCTGCCTGACGAGCGTGCCGCTGGTGTGGCACGACGTCGACGGCGACCGGAAGGTGGTGCTGTCCGGCAACCACCGGGTCATGGCCTCCATCGATGCCGGCCTGACCGAGATCACGGTGATGGTGGTGCAGCAGAGGCTGACCCGGGCCCGGCAGGTGGCGTTGCAGCTGTCGCACAACGCGATCGCCGGCGAGGACGACCCGGCCACGTTGAAGCAGCTGTACGAGGAGCTGGACGACGTGGACTGGCGGGCCTACTCGGGGCTGGACGACAAGCAGCTCGACCTGCTCGCGCAGGTCGACCTGGAGGGCCTGTCCGAGGCGAACCTGGACTTCGCCACGGTGCAGCTGGTGTTCCTGCCGCACGAGCTGGACGCGGCCCGGGCCAGCTTCGACGAGCGCGGAAGCTGGTGCAGGCCGACGGCCGCTGGCTCGCCGGGTACGCCGACTACGAGGCGACGCTGGACGCCCTCGCCACCGCGCACGGCGCCCACAACGTCGGGAACGTGGCCACCGCCCTCGGGCTGATCCTGGCGGTGTTCGAGCGGCACCTCGGCGAGCTGCGTGACGGCGTGTGGTTCGACCCCGAGACGCAGGAGCCGGTCGGCCACGCGCACCGCCTGGTGCCGATCGAGACGGTGCTGGAGACGCGCTCCATGCCGGCCGACGCCGCCGCCGTGCTGACCCGCGCCGTCAACAAGCTGGTGCAGACCGGCGAGGTGCCCGCCGACCAGCGGTGGCGCGCCCTGGAGCTGCTGGCCGCCGACTACCTGGCCGGGTAGCCGATGGGCCGGCCGAAGGTCCCCCGCGCGACGAAGGTGATCGTCGCCGTCTACCTGGTGGTGATCGTCGGCGGCCTCGCGGCGGACTGCATCGGGCACTGGCCCTTCTGACCTCGCCCCGCACAGACCCCGGCCGGCAGCCCGCCGACCGGCGATCCGGCCGCAGTACCGCACCGCGGCCCGACCCCTGGAGGAAGAGATGACCGGACCTGCCCAGAGCGGCGAGGACCTGTACGCCGGCCTCGACGAGCGCCAGCGGCACGAGCTGGACCGGCGCTGCGACTACCACCCGCCGAAGGACCTGGCGACGGCCGAGGCGCACCAGGCGTGGCGGAAGACGATCAAGGCGGCGATGGCCGAGGCGATGCGCAGCCTGCCCGCCGGCCGGGAGACGTCGATGGTGCTGACCGCCCTGGACGACGCCCTGATGTATGGCAACGCGGCGATCGCCCGGCCGCCCATGACCGGAGGACGCAGAGGCGGGCACTGAGACGCGGGACGGCCCGGCCTGACTCGGGCCGGGCGCCCGCAGCTGGAGGAGGTGACCATGAGCGAGCCGGAGATCCTGCCCTGGGATCGGCAGCACCGCGAGCCCGAGAAGGCGTACGGGTACTTCGTCCTGTACCGCGACCTGGGCCGCACCCGCACCGTCGCGAAGGTCGCCGAGCAGGTCCACAAAAGCCGGGACTACCTCCACAAGCTGGCGACCACGTGGAAGTGGGTGCAGCGGGCGCAGGCGTGGGACCGGGAAGAGGACCGGCTGTACGCCGAGGGCCTGGCCGAGCAGCGGCGGGACATGGCGAGGCGGCACGCGCGGGTCGCGTCGGCGTTGCAGGCGAAGCTGGTCGCCCGGTTGCAGACCCTCGACGCGTCGAAGCTGAGCCCCGGCGACGTCGCCCGCTGGCTGGAGGTGTCGACCCGCGTCGAGCGGCTGGCGCTGGGCCTGCCCGACTCGGCGACCGCGCACACCGGCCCGGACGGCGGGCCGATCCGCGCCGAGGTCGAGCAGATGACCGAGCAGCAGCGCGCCGACTTCTTCCGGGCGCTGATGGCCGAGGCCGCCGCCCGCGCCGGGCAGGCGAACCCGGCCGCCGAGCCGGACGACCCGGGCGGCGACGACGACGAGGACGAGGAGGCAGCCGGTGGACCGGCGAAGGACTGACGACGGGGATATGTGGATCGCGGTGGAGGCGCGGTTGCCGAGGTGGGCGCTGTGGTGCGTGGCCGGCGGTGTGCTGCTGGTGGGGCTGGCGGCGGCGGCGGCATGGGCACGCTGCTGTGGGTGGCGGCTCGGTGAGGCGCGGACCCAGGTCGGCGCGGCTGCTGGTGGCGCACCGCGCGCCGGTCGCC
>NZ_JAEVHJ010000194.1:0-12684 GCF_016802855.1 Micromonospora sp. ATA51
GGGACGTCACTTTCCGTGAAGATCTCCACCAAGCCCGGACCGGCACCGGACCCGCCGTCCTCGCGACCCTGCGTAACACCTCGATCGGCTACCACCGCAGCAACGGCGAGGCCAACATCGCCCGCGCCACCCGCCGCGCCAACCGCCGCCCCCACGACCTCATTACCGCCGTGACCAGCAGCATCCCGACAACGCAATGACCCTGCCCGCCGGGCGAATGCCCACCGACACCATCGACGGTGGCCGCCTAGGAAGCATCCTGTCAACGGTGAGTAGTCACCTTGTCACTGATCCGACAGGCAAACGCTGAGCTAATGGACCCCGGCAGCGCGCACGCCATACACAGCAGCAGCGTCGCCTTCGGGGCGCGGACCGCGACGAGGCGCTGGTTCGGGCCGATCCACACGTCCGCGCCGCAGTCCACGCACGGGGCCAGGCTGTGGTCGACCGTCGGCACGAACGGCGCCCATGCCCTCCAGCAGCTCGTTCACGTTCGTCGGCGGGCACGCCAACATCATCCGCTTCTCGCTCCATCACGCCTCTTTCTGCTCGACGACCGCCTCGGCGACCACCGTGGCGTCCGCGTCGACCGCACACCCGGCCCGGCGACGTCGCCGCCCGACGCGCGCACCTCCGCAATCCGCTCGAACACCTGTCTACCGAAGCCCAGCCGCTCCACCGACGGCGCCACCACCAGGTCGGCCAAGCCCTCGTCGACGTCGGCGAAAGCCGCCCGCCAGCCCATCGCGCCGACGTGTTCGCCGACCACCTCGTAGCCCTGCTCGGCGCACCAGCGCTGCGCCGCCTTGGTCAGCTCCTCGATTGGGCCCGGACTCCGCACAGCACCCCACGGCAGAGCAGCACCGCCCGCCGCCGCGCCCAGCGCCACGCTGCCGTATCCCACCGCGCGTGCTGGTAGAGCCGGGTCAGGTCCGGCCCCTAGCCCTCCATGTCCGGGGCGCACCACGACCAGGCGACGGCGCCCTTCTGTAGTGGCAAAAGGGGGTGAGGTCAGTCAGGCGATGCGCGCGTAGTCGGAGAAGAGGTCTTCGCCTTCGTCGAGGATCAGGGGCACGTCGTACACCGACAGGTCCGGCCTGGGCCGCGCGTACCGGACGCGGTGACGCCACCGGTCGTGCTCGTAGGCCGTGTCCACCTGAATCTCGGCCACCACGGTTGGCTCGACCTGGGCGTAGCGCAGCGGCTCCGGCCGTTCGAACTGGCCGGACCAGGCAGCCGGCAGCGGATCGGGCCAGAGATGGATGACAACAGGGCGGTCGGTTGGGCGTGGCGGGGACAGCAGTCCCGCCAGCTCCTGGCGCTGGGGCGCGGCCAGCGGGTGCGTGCGGCCGGTGTAGCGCAGCCGACCGCGCCGGTCGAATCGGCCGAGGAGAAGTGTGTCGGGGTTGCCGATGCTGCCGGTGACGCCGCCGATGATCGCCTCCCTGGTGGCACGGGCCCGGAACTTCGCCCACCCTCGCCGGGCAAGCTCATACCGGTTGTCCAGCCGCTTGATCACAACCCCTTCGACGCCGGCCGCGGTCCAGGTGGTCAGCCATTCACTGACCTCGACCAGGTCGGCGCTTTGCGGGGTGACCGCCAACTGCGGCGGGGCGCCGGCGAGCAGCCGCACCAGCCGGGCACGCCGCTCGACCAGCGGCGCATCGAGCACCGGCTCCCCGCCAACGTCGACGAGAAGGTCAAAAGGCGACGTTAGTAGGCCGGGTGCTCGCGGGCTTCGCGCAGCAGCTGTCGGCCGGCGGTGACCCGCCGCTGCAGCAGGGCGAAGTTCGTCCGCCCGCGCTCCCAGACGACCAGTTCCCCGTCGAGCACCGCACCGGGCGGGACGATGGCCCGCACGGCCCGCGTGATGTCCGGGAAGTACGGCGTCAGATTCCTGCCGGCCCGCGACTGCAGGTAGACGTCCGAGGCTCCGCGGAAGGCCAGCGCCCGCCACCCGTCCCACTTCGGTTCATAGATCAAATTCGGACTCTCGGGCACGGAGTCGACCGGCGCGGCCAGCATCGGGGCGACAGGCCGGCGTAGCACGGGCCCACCTGGCGACGTCTCCCACCGCCGGGCCGTGCTCACTCCCTCCAGCCCCATCCGTCCAGGCCGCGAGCGCCGCTCATGTACGTCCCTCCCCCCGCCATCGTCGGGCAGCGGGAGCGGACCCGGGGCGCAGATCAGGCACAACGAATGAATGGGATCTGCCGCATTACGAGTCGGTTCCCCGGCGCTGGTCCACCGCCTGCTCCTCTTGCCCAACGTTTGGCAGGCGGGCCTTCACTATGGACACCTGGACGGTCGCGTGACAAGATCTCCGAGTGAGCTTGCGCTTGCATCACCGTGGAGGTTTGGTCGGCAATTTCCGCATTTTTGGCCCATGACGGTCGGAAACTAGAGAAGGCTATAAAATCAGGGCCTCCTCATTTTTGCCACGGATGTAGCATTTGGCCGCTGCCATCCTATCAGCCAGTTGATGGAAAGTTCGTGCGTTGACTTCTCATCGCGAAGCGAGCACCGTCAGTGGCGCGTTCAGAGTCGACAGAACTAGGCGGCCCGGGTAAAAGGACCCGAGAAGTAGAGACACGGTCGTTGACAACCGACCTGTGTCAACGCCCTTTCGCAGTTCTTGTCGACACAACCTTCCGTGGGATCCACAACCAGCGGGGGGCAGTGACCACCGATGCCGCTCGGCGCGTATCGCGACCCGATTTGCGGAAGCGGCACCGTTCCTTATCCAACGCAAAGTCCGCGTCTCAGGAACGTTCCGATGTGAAATCCCGCATGCTGGTCGCCGTCGCGGCCCTTTTCATCCTGCTCTGACGCGCCCGCGCCCCGCCCTCGCAATTAGGCCGGTGCGGCCAGGTGTCACGACTACGCGAACCGCGCGTAGCGCTCCCATTAAGGAGACCCCATGTCCAAATCAAAGCGAAGACTCAGAGGGGCGGCATTCACGGTCGTCGCAGTAACCGCGCTCGCTGGCGTACTCACTCCGCCGCCCTCCGCGTCGTCGGCCGCCGGCTGCGACAAGGCGCCGACCGGCGTGCAGGTCAGCGATCACTTCCTGCCGTTCACGGTCCCCGCCGGGCTGATGCCCGACCCGCAGTTCGACGGGCTCTCGGCCGAACTGCAGGTGCATCGCGTCCAGCCCGTCTACGCCAACGGCAAGTGCCACTCGGTGCCCAACCGGGCCGCGGTGCTGATCCACGGCCGCACCAACTACGGCCCGACCTCGTTCGACCTGCGACAACCCGCCCCCGAAGGCGGCGAGCTCAGCGTGCAGAAGGCGCTCGCCCGGGCAGGGATCGACACCTTCGCCCCCAACCTGCTCGGCTACGGCCGCTCGACGCGCTTCGCCCACGGCCTGGACGATCCGGGCAACGCAAGCCTGCCCGCCTACAACCCGGACGGCATCACCTGCTCGAACCCGGTGGGGTGCGATCGCACGCATGTCCCGGTCTTCCCCCTCAATCAGCAGGGGGCGGCGCAGGATCCGACGTTGTTCACCAATCCGCTCGGCGGACAGCTGCGGGCGCACTCGAGCCACGTCCGGTTCGCCCGTGTCGACACCTTCGTTCGCGACATCCGTCAGGTCATCGACGACGCCATCGCGCGGGCGCAGCCGTCGGACGGCAAGGTAACCCTGGTGGGCTACTCGGCTGGCGCGCAGTTCGTCGGCCGGACGCTATACGCGGGTAACCCGAACCCGCTCCTTCCCCACAGCGACCAGTACATCGCCAAGGTCAACCGTGTCGTGTTCGCGGCGTCGCTCTTCGGTTTCGACACCGAGGAGACGCCGCCGCCGGGCGGCAGCTTCGCTACCTTCCCGCTGCACGTCTTCGTCGGTGGCGGACCCGGGAACCTGCCGCCCGACCGCGAGGCGGCGTGCACCGGCCGTGTGGTCGCGGGCAGTCGGGACCAGGTCGCGGCGCAGAACCGGGAGGAGGATCCTGTGGGCGCCCAGTGGGGAGGGAACATCGCCGGGCACCCGACAGGCGTCGCCCGCAGTCCGGTTTTCTCCAGCTACGGCTGGAACACCGAAGTCGCAGCACAGCTGACCCCACCCACGCTCGTCATCCACGGTCTTGAGGACGCTCCGCCGACGTCGCCAGCGAACGCGGACGCCATCTACAACGCCGCCCAGATGACGAACAAGGTGCTGGTAAAGGTTGCGTGCGGAAGCCACACCTTCTTGTGGGAGGGCTGCTCCGGGACACGCTGCACCCCCACCTCAGGCACCCCCTACGGCGGCACCCCCGGTGCTCCCTGGGCTGGTCCCCATTCCACGTTCAAGGCGGCGTTGATCGAGTGGATCAAGAGTGGAACCTTCAACGGCGCCCCGCGCGGACAGTTCACCGTCAACGAGAGCGGGGTGGCGAGCGCCACCGGGCCCTGAGATCGGCTGCCGTTCGACGGTATGAAGAAGGCCCGGGTCACGATCGGCGATCAAGCCCGTGACCCGGGCCTTCCTATGGAGCGGCCCAACGGAATGGAACCGTCGGCCTACGCATTGCGAGTCCGTTCCCGTTACTGACTGCGCCCCGGTCCGCTCGGTATAGCCGAGCTCGATCCCGGACCCGCACACCCAGTCCACCCACGCTCGCCGGTCTGGCTGCTCGCCCGGCTGCCCGAGGGGCTTCTTGGCGCGAAGCTTTCTCGAACGCAGCGGGCGCCTGGCAGGTCCAACTCGCCGATCCCCCCGCCGGCAACCACCCCATCCGGGTCGGTGTCCTGTCGCCCCACCCCGTCACAGTCGAGGACCAGGTCGTCAAACTTCCTGACGCCGGCCTGCCAGCGGTACCCGGACGTCGACGGAACCACCCTCACCCGGATGGGCCGCGGCGCCCTTCAAGTCCACGTCGACGTCGGCAGCGGCCTGCGGCTGATCACCTGCCACCTCAAGTCAAAACTGCTGACCTACCCCGACAACCGCCGGTACCCGAAGAACGAAGACGAACGCGCCCGCGGCGCCGGATACGCCCTGCTGCGGCGGGCCGCCGAAGCCGTCGCCGTCCGCGTGCGGCTAAACAAGGTCATGACCGCCTCCGCCACCGGCGGCGAACCCGGAATGCCCACCATCGTCTGCGGGGACCTCAACGATGGACCCGACGCCGTCACCACCACCCTGCTCGCCGGCCCCGACGACGGAGATATCGACCGGCCCGACAAGGGCGACCCCGTAAGGCTGTACAACCTCGCCCCGCTCCTACCTCCCGGCCGGCCTACTCACGCATCTATCAAGGACGAGGCGAACTCATCGGTCACATCCTCGTCTCCCGCGACCTACGGCTACGCCTCGCCAGCGTCGACAGCCTCGTCGACGACATCGGCTCGATCACCCCATCCACCCAAACCCGACGCCCCGCCACCGTCCCCGACCACGCCCCCGTCATCGCCCGATTCCAAGCCCCCCACCCCAGCCGAAAACGGAACCATTGATCACCAAACGGCCTTGAGTTTAGGTCAGTGCCGCCTGGGTAGATCGACGGAGCGCTGAGTCGTAATCGCCGCATCGCAGTTCAACCAACACGAGCAGGAGGGCAAAATGTCGGAGTCCTATCCACTCGCCACTGAACCCGAAGGCGTCGTCGCGTCGCTGGTTGAGCGATTCAACTCCGGCAAGGTCAGCGCAATGATGGCCCAGTTCGAGCCGGGGGTCGTGTTCGTCGCGAGAGACGGGCGACCCGTCACTGATCCCACCGAGATCGCTGCCGAACTCCAGCGCGATATCAGTCTCGGTCTGCCGCTGGAGGCCAAGGCGCGCCATGTGTTCGTTGCCGGCGATATCGCCCAGATCGTGGTAGACTGGTCAATTGATGGCACAGGTCCCGACGGCGAGCACGTACACGTCGAAGGCTCGGCAAGTGATGTCGTGCGCCGCGGCGCGGATGGACGCTGGCGGTACCTGATCGACAATGCTCTTGGGACGGCGGTGCGATTGCGACAGCCCGCCTGACACGTGTGCGCCACGGCAGCTCCCGGCGATGGACCCACCCTTCAGCATGGCGTCGACGGTCACCGGCACGTGGTGAAACTGCCCGTATCACGGAAGGTTAGGTTTCCACGCTCAAGCCTCACGTAAACGGGCCGCCGGTTGGGTAATACCACCGCGCTTCATGTGGTCGAGATTTTGGACCTGAGCGCCCGAAGGTGCCGTTGCGTTGTGGGATCGACGGACGCGGTGAACCCGTGTCGGTTCGCGGTCAGATCGCCAGGGCGAGGGCGGCGAACGCCGCAGGCACGCGCGTTGCCGGCGGGGCGTCGACGGCGAGTTCGTAGTGTCCGCGGCGCAGGTTCTGCATGAACGCGTGTCCGGCGATGATGACCTGTGCTGTCTTGTCGGTTCGTAGCCCGCGGTCTCAACCGGTGTTTGAGCTGGCTGTGATCGGCTTCTATCGGGTTGTTCGCGTGTTGCTCGACGTGGTGCCATGCCTGCGGGATCAGCTCATCCAGCACGCCGGGGTAGACCGGCGCCGCATCCGTGACCACCTCGTTGGGCGTCACCTTCAGCGTGGACAGCGCGCGTCGGAAGAACCGCCGGGCCGCGTCGGCGTCGCGGCGGGTCGAGACCAGCACGTCGATGACCTGCCCGTACTGGTCGACCGCTCGGTACACGTACCGCCACACCCCGTTCACCTTGACGTACGTCTCATCAACGTGCCACCGGTCGCCCGGTGAGTGGCGGCAAAATCGGGCGGCGTCAGCCAGCAGCGGGGTGAACCGCTGCACCCACCGGACCACGGTGACGTGATCGACCTCGACGCCGCGTTCGACCAGCAGCTCCTCAACGTTCCGGTAGGACAGGTTGAAGCGCAGATACCAGCGCACCGCGACGACGATTACCTCCGGCGGGAACCGGAACCCGGCGAACGCCGACTTCGGAGGCAGCCACGGCCGAGAGCGGGTCAACGACTTCACTGCTCCAGCCTGCCTCGATCATGCCAACAGTCAACGCAACGGAGCCCGCTCTCCTGATTCCTATCCCGCGATAGGCGTCACGTGGTGACGGCGGTGACCACAGCACCAGGGGTGCATCCGACGTTATGAATCGGGGCTTGCGGGCAACCTCCAACGTCCACCGCTTCTCGGCCAGCCGCACGGCATAGTCTGGGACGGCCCGGAAGGCGAGGTCGCTGGCGTCCTCCTTCGTGACGCCTCCGCCCAACGCTGAGAGGCGTCGTTGCATTGTGGGACCGGGGACGGCGTTCAACCCGTGCCGGGTCCCGCCGCTCAGATCGCCTGTGCGAGTGCGGTGAACGCAACCGCGACCCGCGTAGCCGGCGGGGCGTCGACGGCGAGTTCGTAATGGCCGTGCCGAAGGTTCTGCATGAAGGCATGTCCGGCGATGATCACCTGCGCTGTCTGGTCCGTTCGCAGCCCTCGCATCGGCCTCAACCGATGTTTGAGCCGACTGTGATCAGCCTCGATCGGATTATTGGCGTACTGCTCGACGTGGTGCCACGCCCGCGGGATCAACTCGTCGAGGACGGCGGGGTAGACCCCGGCGGCGTCGGTGACCACCTCGGTGGGCTTGACCTTCAGCGTGGAAAGTGCCCGGCGCAAGAATTATCTCCGTGCGGCGTTGGCGTCACGGCGGGCTGAGACCAGTACGTCGATGACCTGCCCGTACTGGTCGACCGCCCGGTACACGTACCGCCAGACTCCGTTGACCTACGTAGGTCTCGTCGACGTGCCACCTGCCGCCTGGCGAATGCCGGCGGAACCGGGCGGCGTGGCCCAGCAGTGGGTGAACCGCTGCACCCACCGGAACACGGTGACGTGGTCGACCTCGACGCCGCGTTCGACCAGTAGCTCCTCAACGTCACGGTAGGACAGGTTGAACCGCAGATACCAGCGCACCGCGACCACGATAACCTCGGTCGGGAACCGGAAGCCAGCGAACGCTGACGTCGGCGGCAGCCACGAGCGTGGACGGGTCGATGACTTCATTGCTCAAGTCTGCCTCGATCTTGCCAACGCTCAATGCAACGGAGCCGCACGTCGCCCTCGGCATCGGTGTCAGGGATGCGCCGATGATGGACGGCCGATCTAGGGAACTCGAGCGGCGGATTCGGTTCCAGCTGCCTATGTGTCGTGTGGGATCGCGAAGGTCTCGATGTAGTCGAGAGCGGCTTCCAGGGCGTCCCTGAGGGGGGAGATGTCCCGGGCGACTTGTGCGAGGAGCATGCCGCCCTGGAACGCGGCGAGGAGCAGGCTCGCGAGCTGCTCGGGGTCGGCCTCGTTGCTCAGACGGCCCTGCCGCTGCAGGCGGAGGAGCGCGTCGCGGAAGATCTCTCGCCACTGGGCGAACGCATCCGCAAGCTCATCGTGAACGTCGAGGTCGGTCTTGATGATCTCGCTGGCGAGCGACCCGAGGCTGCAGCCTTCGTGGTAGGCGCGTTCATACCCGATATAGAACGCTGCCCACTTCCGAAACCCCTCGAGGCTCTCGAAGCCGTCGAACTGTTCGCTGTGATGGAGCCCGAGGACGCGTTCAGCCTGCCATTCGATCACCGCCAGGACGAGGCTCTCCTTGGTCGGGAAGTAGTGGTTGATCTGCGACCCGCTGACGCCGGCGGCGCGCCGGAGCTTGTCGTTGTTCGTGGCGTGGACGCCCTCGGCGTAGATGAGCGCGGCGGCGTGCTCCAGTATCCGGGCACGCGTCGCCTGCCCCTTCTCGGTGAGCTGGCGAGGCTCTGGCGCTGTCGTCGTGGACTTCATGATTCACATCTTAACCAAAGTGGGCTTGACAGCCCAGTCTTGCGTAGTGTTGTATCTAGGAAGTGGGCTACGCAGCCCAAAACTTGACCCAGGTCGGTTACCGACCACCACCCACATGGACCGGAGCGGATTTCGCATGCCACGCCTGAACGTTCTTCCTGCCGATGAGCCCTCCGCCGACGTGCGGAGCACGCTTGACCAGGTCGGCGCGCAGTTCGGCTTCGTACCGAACATGTTCACCATGCTCGCGTCGAACCCGACCGTCCTCGATCTCGTCATGACGGTGCAGACGAAGGCGAGCAGGCTCCTGGACGCGAGGACGCGCCACACGATCGCGCTGGCCGTGTCCGAAGCCGATGGCTGCGACTACTGCCTGGCGCTGCACACGGCCGGGTCCCTGAAGGGCGGCATGTCCGTGGAGGACATCGAGCTGGCGCGGGCGGGAAGCTCGGTCGATCCGAAGCGGGCTGCGGTGGCTCGCTTCGCCCAGCGGGTCATCGAGACGCGCGGACGGGTCAGTGATGCCGACCTCGCGGCCATCCAGGGGGTACACCGATCCGGAGATCTTGGCGATCGTCACGCTGGTCGTCCGGGCACTGCTGACCAACTACCTCAACAACGTCAACCTGACCGACGTCGACATCCCGGCCCCCGACCTCGCATGAGCGCTTACCAAACTCGCGAGAACAGCGGCCCGACCGGTCGAACCCTCGCCCTGATCGACCGCACCGGAAAGGAACGACATGCCCGGTTCTGAGCTCTATGAGAAGTTCATGGCACTGCACACCCGAGAAGGGGGCCTCGTCATGCCGAACGCCTGGGATGGCGTGTCGGCATTGGTCCTGGCGGATGCCGGCTTCGAGGCCATCGGCACGTCGTCGGCGGCCCTGGCGGCCGCGCTCGGCCGCATCGACGGACGCCACAGCATCACCCGCGACGAGCATCTCGACCACGCACAGCTGCTCGGCCGGCTCACGGGGTTGCCCGTCAACGGTGACTTCGAGGACGGCTACGGCGTCACCGCCGAGGACGTCGCCGTGACTGTGGACAGTGCCGTCGCGCACGCGCTGGCCGGCATCGGGATCGAGGACACCACCGGGAATCCCGATGACCCGATCCGCGACTTCGACGACGCGGTAGGCCGGGTTCGCAGTGCGGTCGCCGCGGCGAAGCGACGCATCGTCGTCACCGCTCGCACCGACAACTTCATCCAGGGGCGGCCTGACCTCGATGACACCATCCGACGGCTGACGGCCTTCGCCGAGGTCGGCGCCGACGTGCTCTACGCGCCGTTCCCGCCCGACCTCGAGTCCCTGGTCGCGATCGTCACCGCCGTCGCGCCGACACCCGTGAACGTTCTCATCTCACCGGCGGACCAGGTGCTGACCGTCTCTGAACTGCAGAAGGCCGGGGTCAAGCGCATCAGCCTGGGCCCTGCGCTCTACACGCATGCGATGGGTGCTCTCGAACAGGCGGCCACGGCGCTCAAGGCCGGCGACATCGCCTCGGCCACGACAGGCATCAGCTTCGACCGGGTGGGCGAACTCCTCGCCCGCAAACCCTAGCCGTATCCGACTTTCACCATCTACAACCCCTCAACTCATCACGCACAGAAAGCACGATGACATGGATCTCGACAAGCTCATGAGCAAGCACCTCAGCCGGTATTTCGACGGCAGCAAGACGATCCCGGATGAGACTCTTCAGCAGCTGCTGAGGTTCCTGCGCTCGGCTCCCACGTCGACGAACATCCAGCCGAATCACTTCTACGTCGTGTCCAGTCAGGAGGGCAAGGAGCGGCTGGCGGCCAACCTCGGCGAGCGGTTCCAGGACAACGCCGAGAAGATCCTCAACGCCTCGCACACCATCATCCTCACCACTCGGGCCGATGTGCCCGAGCACCACCTCGAAGCGGTGTTCGCCAAGGAGCGCGCCGACGGCCGGTTCGCAGATGAGGCTAAGCAGGAGCGGTGGGAATCGATGACCCGCGACTTCGTGAGCCTGCGCAAATACAGCTACAAGGACACCTACCACTGGATGGAGAAGCAGACTTACATGGTGATGGGTCTGACGATGATGGCAGCCGCCGAGCTCGGCGTCGAGGCCATGCCGCTCGAAGGCTTCGACCCGATCAGCGTGGACAAGGCCTTCAACATCCGCGCGACCGGATACACCACCACCGTGCTGCTCGCGCTCGGCTACCCCGACGAGGCGAAGCAGTACAAGACTCCGGTGTCGCGGTTCGAGCCCGAGCGTCTGTTCACCTTCGCCTGAGCGGCCCGGCCCGGGCGAACCGATCGCTAGAGGAGTTGATCAGCTATGGACGGACAGGAACTCCAGAAGGTCGCGAACGAGTACGCGACAGAGCTGCCGGACGTGACGTTCGAGCACCGTGTCGGCCCGAATTGGGAGCTGTACAAGGTGGGCGGCAAGGTCTTCATGCTCATGACCGACATGCCGGGACACCCCGTCGTGATCCTGAAGGCCGATCCGGACGAGGCCGTTGGGCTGCGCGAGCAGTACGCAGAGATCACGACCGGCTACCACATGGACAAGAAGCACTGGATCACGGCAGCAGGTGGGCCCAGCCTCGACGAGAACCTGGTGAAGTAACTCGTCACCGACTCCTACCGGCTCGTGGTCGACAAACTCCCGAAATCCAAGCGGCCCGTGGACCCGAGCACGAACCCGGCCGCCTGAAACCCGAAACACGCACGAACAGAATCAACACAGAAGGAAGAACCATGATCGGACTCGGTGTTCGAGCCGCCAACGGCGCTCTGGAGATCCTCGACCTTCCGAACCCCCGCCAGCCTGACGCGGGCGAGCTCGTCCTGGAGGTGGTCGCGGCAGGGATCGGGCCGTGGGACGCCCTGCTTCACACGGGCGGATGGGACGTCGGCCTCGTTCCGCCCGCAGCTCTGGGCGTCGAAGCCGTCGGCCGCGTCACCGCGACCGGCCCGGACGAGACCGAATTCCGCACGGGAGACCTCGTGCTGGTCCACGAGCGCCCCTGCCAGGCGGCAGCGGCACCTGGGCAGAGCGCGTCCTAGTCCGTTCCGCGCACGTCGCACGACTGCCCGAGAACCTGGCTCCGGAGATTGCGGCGGCACTCCCGGTCGCCGGGCTCACCGCCCAGCAGGCCCTCGACGAGCTCCACGTCGACGCCACCACCCGCCTGCTCGTCGTCGGAGCGTCCGGCCCCACCGCGTCACTGGCCGTGCAACTCGCCCACCTCCGGGGCGCCGACATCGTCGCCGGTGCCGGGCCGGCCCGCGCCGATCAGCTCCGCGCCCTCGGCGCCAGCGAGGTCATCGACACCCACGCTGACGGTTGGGCGCAGAAGAGCGATCGCCGATTCGACGCCGTCCTCATCGCCGCGACAGGCACCGCCGAGGACGCGATCGGACTGCTCACCGACGGAGGCCGCCTCACCTCCATCACCTCGGACGCACCCGACCCGATTCGCGGAATCACCACCTCGGACCTCTACGTGCAGCCCGACGGACGTGCACTCGGCGAACTCGCGGCACTCGCCGCCTCCGGCGAACTGAGATTTGACGTCCAGACGACACCAATCAAGGACGGCGCCGCGATCGCGGACCAGGTCGCGGGCGGCCGCTCTGGTGGGGTCAAGTACGTCCTCGAGTTCTGACGTCCGCGGTAGAAGGACGTTGCAGATCGTCCGAAATGATGGTGTTCGTGCGTCATGTGGGGCCAGCGCCTTCGTGACACACCGCCCTTCTCCCTGCCCCTGACCATCGACGGCGACCGCATCACCGGGCTACACGTTGCCCTTGCCGGAAACCTCGTCCGCCCAGGTCACGCGGCGTGTTCGTACTCGTGAAGGATGCCGCCCAGGCGTTCACGCCTACGTATGTCGAGGCGGGCGATCTGCCCTGGATCGGTGATCGCCCGAGGCAAGGGGTGCAGCGGTCGGGCGTTCGCGATGCCCTG
>NZ_JAEVHJ010000195.1:0-12643 GCF_016802855.1 Micromonospora sp. ATA51
CGGCGGCCAGCGCCAGCACCTCGGACACCTCGGCGATCCCGCCCAGCGCCTCGCGGACCGGGCGGCCCAGCGCCGTGGTGTGCCCGCGTGCCTCGTGCCGGCAGAAGTACGCCAGCTCGCAGGCGGCCAGGCACTCCGGCGCGTAGCGGGCCGCCACGGTGGACAGCGCGGCGACCAGGGTGGCGGGGTCGGCGGTCAGGTCGGCGGTGAAGTCCGCCGGCACGTCGGCGAGCAGGGCGTCGATCCGGGCCATCCGGTCGAGCTGGCGGCGCAGCACCAGCAGTTGCTTGCGGACGTCGAGCAGGCTGGCCACCGGCCGGTTGGCGAAGTCGCGCGGGCAGACCAGCACCACGTCGTGCGACACCTGCTCCGGGTCGTGTCCCTCGGCGGCGAGCAGCTCGCGCAGCGCCAGCACGTAGACGGCGGACTGGATGGCGGCGGCGGCGACCTTCGCCGGGTCGGCCTGTCCGTCGATCACCGGGAAGGACTTGATCTCCACGACGTGGAACCGGCCGGCGAGCCGGGCGGCGACCAGGTCCGGTTCCAGGTGCACCCGCTGGCCGGCGACGTCCAGGCCGAGCAGCGGGTGGTCGAACAGCGCGGCGCCCTCGCCCGGGTCGGTCAGCGCCGCCCGGGACCGCTCGTGCCGGTCCGGCAGGTCGTCGGCGCCGCCGAGGTCCGTCCAGCTCGCCCCCGCCGGCACCGGTACGCCCAGCCGCTCGGCGACCAACCGCAGCAGTTCCACCCCGCCGTCGGCCTTAACCTGCGCCTCGAACGCGTTGCCCCGGGTGATGGCGAAGCGGGACTGGCCGAACCGGGCCGGGAAGCCGATCCGCTCGGCCAGTTTCGGCTTGTCCACCCCCGCGCTGTCCAGCACCGCCCGCCGGGTGCAGCCCGGGTTGCCGGTCAGCGCGGCGATGGTCCGGGCGTTGTGCCGGCGGGGCGGCACCCCGCCGCGGATGTCGGCCAGTCGCCGCGCGCTGCTCGTCATGATCCGTCAGGATAGGCGCTCTCCGCTTGTGCGACCGAGAGCGCGCCGCGGCGGACCAGCACGGCGGTGGCCACCGCGGCCGCGAGGGCCAGCCCGGCCAGTGACCAGAGCACCGTACGCAGGCCGCCGGTGAACCCCGGGTCGGCGAGCCGGCCGGCGGTGGTGCTGGCCAGCACCGCCCCCACCACGGCGATGGCGACGGTCTCGCTGGTCAACCGGGCCGTGTTGATCATCCCGGCGCCGGTCGCCGCGCGGGCCGGCGCGACGCTCCCGATCGCGATCGCGTCGAGCAGCCCGATGGAGAGCCCCACCCCGACGCCGATGGTCAGCAGCGGCCCGGCCAGCGTCGCCGTGTCCGCGTCCGGGCCGAGCACGGTGGCCCAGGCCGCGCCGGCAGCGACCACCACCACGGAGACGACGGTGACCGCGGTGGCCGGGACCAGCCGGGTCAACGCCCCGCCGAGCAGCGGCAGCACCAGGGTGGGCGCGGTCAGCAGGATCATCGTCGCGCCCGCCGCGCCGGGGCTGAGCCCGACCACCGTGGTCAGGTACGACGGCAGGTAGACCAGCAGCGGCACCAGCACCGCGACGATGGTGGCGGCCGCCAGGCAGATGCCGAGGAACCGGGGGCTCGCCAGCAGGGCCAGGTCGAACATCGGGTCGGCGCGGCGGCGTTCCACCCGGACGAAGACCACCAGCAGCGCGGCCGCCGCCGCGAACGCGCCGACGATCGCCGGGGCTCCCCAGCCGTACGCGGGGCCCTGCACGAAACCGAAGATGAGCAGCAGCAGCGCACCGGTGAACGAGACGGTGCCCGCCCAGTCGACCCGTCCCGGGTGCGGCTGGCGGGACTCCGGCAGCAGCGGCACCAGGGCCAGGACCGCGCAGGCGGCCAGCGCCGGGGCGGCGAACACCGCCCGCCAGCCGAAGCCCTCGATGAGCAGGCCCGCGATCGACGGGCCGAAGGCCAGGCCGACGCCGATCGCCGTACCGAAGAGACCGAACGCGCGGGCCCGGGCACGGCCGGTGAACGCCCCGGCGAGCAGGGCGGAGGCGCTGGTCGCCGCGGCGGCCGCGCCGACGCCGGCGAGGGCCCGGGCGACGTCGAGCAGCACGATGCCGTCGGCGACCGTGGCGAGCAGCCCACCGGCGGCGAAGACCGCGACACCGAGGGCGTAGACCCGGCGGCGACCGAACAGGTCGGCCAGCGCGCCGGTGGCGAGCATGAAGCTGGCGAAGGTGGCGTTGTAGCCGTTCACCACCCACTGGACGCCGGCCAGCCCGGCGTGCAGGTCCCGGCCGATGTCGGGCAGCGCGACGGACGCGCGGTCAGCGAGACCGGGAGCGCGACGGTGGACAGCAGGACGGTCACCAGCACGACGGCCGGGTGATTGCGCACGGTTCTCCCCGTTCGGACGGCGGCCCCAGCGTAGTTCGCACAGGTCGGAGCGGGGTCCGTACCGGGTTGAAGATCACACGCCGGTCAGCGGCCGGCGGAGCGGTTCCAGGGCGAGCGGGGTGACTCGGCGCGGCCGAGGGCCGGCTGCGGCGGCTGCGCCGACGGCCGGGCGTGCACGGCGGCCGGGAGACGGTGTGCACCGGGGCGGCGGCCGGGACGACCGGCTGCCGGCCGATCAGCCAGCAGAGGAAACGGGCCATGGTCAGCCGACCGGGAGGTGCTGCGCCTCGGCACGGGCGATGTCGTACTCGGCGCCGCAGAAGGTGCACTGCTGGGTGTACCGGGTCCGCACCGGGATCAGCGGGATGAAGAAGAGGGTGAACTTGGTGGCCCGGCGGGTGATCACCTGCGCGGCCTGGTTGCCGCAGTTGCGGCAGACCTGGGTGACGACACCGGACCGGTCGACCTTGGTACGAAGTCCGAAGATGAAGAACATCGTCCGGCAGTACCCAGCCGGACCGGGAATATCACCACCGAAGATTTCTGGTAGGCAGGTGTCCGGATCCACTCGTGCCGTTCGTCAGGCTTTTGCAACCACGACACGGAGGAGCGCACCGATGAAGTACCTGATGTTCGTCTGCACCGACACCGAGCCGGACACCGACCCGACCGCCGCCCCCGGCATCGAGGAGTGGGTGGCCGAGCGGGACGGCAAGGGCCAGCGGGTGCTGGGCAGCGTGCTGGGGCCGGCGTCCGCGGCCACCACGGTCCGGGTCCGCGACGGCGAACTGCTCCTCACCGACGGCCCGTTCGCCGAGACCAAGGAGGTGATCGTGGGCTTCGACCTGCTGGAGTGCGCCGACCTGGACGAGGCGATCGAGGTGGCCCGCGCCCACCCGATGGCGTACAGCGGCCGGCTGGAGCTGCGGCCCCTCGTGGACCTGGCCTGACCGGATGGGAGATGTGGCCGGAGCCGTCGCCGAAGCGGGCGCCGAGGCGTACCCGCGGATCGTGGCGACACTGATCCGCGTCACCGGCGGCTGGACGCTCGCCGAGGACTGCGCCCAGGAGGCGCTGGCCACGGCGCTGGAACGCTGGCCGCGCGACGGCGTACCGGCGAATCCGGGCGGCTGGCTGATGACGGCGCCCGGAACCGGGCCGTGGACGTGCTGCGCCGGGCCAGCGTCGAACGCCGCAAGCTGCGCGAGCTGGCGCGGCTCACCGACCCGGAGCCGGCGTCGCCCGAGGCGGAGGGGGACGTGGTGGACGACCGGCTCCGGCTCATCTTCACCTGCTGCCACCCGGCGCTGGCCCTGGAGGCCCGGGTCGCGTTGACGCTGCGCACTGTGGCCGGGGTGCCGACCGCCGACATCGCCCGCGCCTTCCTGGTCACCGAGTCCACCATGACCCGCCGGATCACCCGGGCCAAGACGAAGATCGCCACCGCCGGCATCCCGTACCAGGTGCCGACCGGGCCCGCGCTGGTCGAGCGGCTGCCGGGCGTCCTGGCCGTGCTCTACCTGCTCTTCACCCGGGGGTACGACGCCGACGGCGAGCCCGCCTTCGCCGCGGAGGCGATCCGGCTGGCCCGGCTGCTCGACCGGCTGATGCCGGACCAGCCCGAGGTGGCCGCGCTGCTGGCGCTCTTCCTGCTGCACGAGTCCCGCCGGGCGGCCCGCCGCGACGCCGACGGCAACCTGCTCGCCCTGGACGTGCAGGACCGCTCCCGCTGGGACCACGCCGCCATCGCGGAGGGCCGGTCGCTGCTGGACCGGGCCGGCGACGGCCAGTACGCCCTCCAGGCCCGGATCGCCCTCTGCCACGCCACCGCGCCGACCGCCGCCGACACCGACTGGCCGGCCATCGCCGGCTGGTACGACCGACTCGTGCGGCTCCGCCCGACCCCGGTGATCCAGCTCAACCGGGCGGTGGCCCACGGCTTCGCCTACGGCCCGACGGTCGGGCTGCGGCTGCTCGCCGAGGCCCGCGCGGGCGGTGCGCTCGACCGCTACCCGCCGGCGCTGACGGCGGAGGCCGAGTTCACCGCCCGAACGGGCGACCCGGTCCGGGCCGCCGCGCTGTTCCGGGCCGCCGCCGCGCTGGTGCAGTCCGCCGCCGAACGCAGGGCGCTGCTCAAGCGCGCCGACGACCTGACCGCCGGGGGCCAGTGACGGCACCGCCTCACGCCGGCGGGCGAGCCGTTTCCGCTCGGCCCGGCCTCCGCCTCAAGCAGAGCCCCAGCTGAAAGGGGGCCGACGGTCAGGCCCCCAGGAGTCCACCGTCCATGCCGGCGAACGCGTCGCCATGCACACCGAGGTCACCCGTGACGCCGCCAATGCCGTGCACGGTGCCCCCGAGGTCGCCGGTCACGCCACTGACACCGAGTCCGCCGACGTCGCCGGTCACACCGCCGGCCAGGCCCGTGACACCATGCACGGTGCCGCCGAGGTCGCCGGTCACGCCGCTGACATCCAGCCCGCCGACGGCACCGTCGAGAGTGCCACCGACGTCCCCGGTCACGCCGCCCGCCAGGCCCGTGACACCGTGCACGGTGCCCCCGACATCGCCGGTCACGCCACTGACACCCAGCCCGCCGACAGTGCCGTCGACAGTGCCGGTCGCGCCACTCAGGCTCACGCTGTCGAGGGTGGCGCCGACGTCGCCGGTCACGCCGGTGAGACCGAGTCCGCCGAGGGTGCTGTCGAGGGTACCGGTCACGCCGCTGAGCCCCAGTCCATCGACGGTGGCCCCCGCGCTGACGCCGAGGCTGTCTCCGGCGAGAACGGCCGTGAGGCCCTGAACCGGAAGGTAGTCGGCGACCAGCGGAACGGTGTCCTGCACGTCGGCCAGGGTCACGCCGTTGAGGCCCGCGTTGTCCAGCGCGCCTTGCGGGTCCGCCTCGTACGCCGCTCGGGCGTCGACGTTCGTGAGCAGGCCGAATACGAAGTCCTGCAGGCTCTGCGGCGACACCACTCCAGCGACTGCGCCCAGGTCGGCAGTCGACCCCGCAGTGGGGGCGGAATCCGCACTGGTGGTCGCGCTCGTATCGGCGGTCACCTCCGTGTTGCCGTTCCAATCGGCGGCAGAGGTCGAGTTCACGTCGGCGGTGGAATTGGTGCTGGCGCCTGCATTCATGTTGCCGGTCTCCTCGATAGGTGTTGTTGGCACGTGGTCTGGGACAAGATCGCCCGACCCGGGATCGACCGTAGGCCGAAACAGCGGTATCGGACATCGGGGGTGTACCCCAGCCTTATCGGGCCGGGTTAGGGCATGGCTGGCGTTTGGCGTTAGGGGAGTACGGGGTCTTGCGCCAAATCCCCCATCGTCAGTGCCTGCTACCGCTCCGAAGCCGCCCGGACCGGTGTCACCGGGACTTGATCAGCTCGGGGAGGTGGCGTCGCTGCCGGATGAACAGCACGATGGCCAGCACGGTGTAGGCGACGGCGATGACGTAGCGGATGTTCGGTGCGGGCAGCACGAACTGGACGGCGAACAGGCCGAACAGCAGGGTGGCTTCACTGCGGGTCAGTCGCAGGTCGGTCAGGACGGCCACGCCGAGCAGCGTCTGGGCGGTGGTGAGCACCAGTTCCTCGGTCTGCCGGGCGTCCAGCGGCAACCCGGCGAACTCTCCCCCGCCGAGGTAGTAGGCGACCGGCAGGCAGGCGATCAGCAGGGTCCACTGGTTGAGTTTCGCGGCCAGCAGTGCGCCCATGCCGTCGTCGGCGCGTCCGCGTAGGGCGAAGGTGATCGCGACGATGACCTCGGGTGCTTCGGAGGCGATCGGGGCCAGCCACTGGACGAGCAGGAACTCGTCGATGCCCAGCTCGGCGCCCGCGCCGACGAGGGCGTCGCCGAAGGGCTCGGTGGTCGCCAGGATGATCATCCCGGCGGCGACGAACAGTGCGGCGACGGTGCCACGGCGGCGGGTGGCCGGCTGAACCGCGATGGTGGCGGCCACGCCGGCCAGTTCTTCCTCGGCTTCCTCCTTGCCGCGGAGCCGCCACAGGTAGGCGGCGAACAGCCCGGCGAGCACCAGCGAGTCGTACCAGGCCAGCCGGCCGGTCAGCGGTATGACCAGGGCGTAGCTGGTCGCGACGGCGAGGAACAGGATCTCGGTGCGGCGGTGCGCCTGCAAGGTCACGGCGTTGCGTTCGCCGCGGACGCCGCGGTGGCGTACCGCGACGATCGCGAAGACGACCAGCAGCGGCCAGGCCACCCCGATGAGCAGGCGGTTCGCGCCGGTCATGTTCGCCGCGGCGTAGGCGGCGTACGCCGGGTCGTGACCGGCGGTGTAGGCGAAGAAGATGTCCACCGCATACTCGGGCAGGATCGCCATCAACGCCAGGATGGCCAGCGCGAGGCTGCCGGAGATGTCCACCCGCGCGGCCTCCGAGGCCCACATCAGCAGCGCCACCGAGGCGAGCACGGCGGCGCCGAAAACTGCCACCGCCGCCACCGGCGCCAACTCCACCCCGGCCAGCCGCATGATCACTGCCGGGGCGGCGACCGCCAGCGCGAGGGCGATACGAGCCCCGGCGCCCCGACCGGTGACGGTGGTCTCGACCTTAGCGCCCAACGCGGCCGCCGGCGGCGTCGGCGCGGTTGAGCGTCGGCCACCAGTCGAGACACAGGAAGTCCACTAACTCACCATGGCCCACTCCCGGGGCGCGGACGAGCCGGTCGAGCAGATTGGCGGCGCACCACCGGCGATGAACCCCAGGGCCGCCCGCTCGCCGGGCTCCACCGCCCAGGGAAGCACCAGGGCCGTGGCACCGTTTCCGCTGGTCACGGCCCTGGTTGCCGGGCGCGCCCGAAGGGACGGGAACCCCTGGCCTGCTGATCCGTGGTCAGCTTGTCGCGTCAGCCGTCGGCATCTCGACCGAGAGCCAGATCGGCTGCCAGTCCGCCATCTCGTGGTAGCGGCGCAGCTCGGCCAGCCCGGCGACCGACCCGCTCCACGCCGCGTACGGGGGGTTGCCCTCGTCGAAGCCGCTCTGCACGAAGGTCAGCTTGGTCTTCCCGCCGGACTCGGCCAGCTCCCAGGTGCTGACGCCGACCGGTCCCCAGTCGACGGACATCTTCCGGCCGGGCTCCAGGTCGACCACCTTGGCGGCGTGGCCGGCCTCGAAGCCGCCCATGGCGTACCGGCCGCCGACCCAGGGTTCGATGCCGATCGGGTACCCGAACCAGGCGCTGGCCTGCGCCGAGTCGGTCAGCGACTCCCACACCCGGTCCACCGGCGCGGCGATGGTCAGCTCGCCGCGCAGGTCGGCGGAGGTGAAGTCGGTGCGCGGCAGCAGCGCCCGGCCCTCCAGGTGGGCGGCCAGGTTGGCGATCCCCAGGGCCCAGTAGGTCTGCAGGACGCCGCGGATACTGCTGCCGCTCATCGCCTCGGCGAAGTCGAAGTGGCTCTGCCGCAGGGTGAGGACGGTGCTCTCGCCCTCGGGCGTCAGCTCGAACTCGGTGGTGGTCTCCACCCCGTCGAGCAACCAGGCGAAGCGCAGTATGTGCTCGTCGACGTGGAGCAGCCGCTGGTGCGGCGCGTCGCCCTCGGGCGTGAAGCGGCCCCAGAACGCGTACCGCCGGGGCAGCTCGACCTCGGCGTGCTCGGCCAGCCAGACGCGCAGCTCGGCCGGGTCGGTCAGGGCGTGGCGGACGGCCTCGGCCGGCGCGGCCAGGCGGGCCCGCACGGTCAGCAGGTCACTCATGGTTGTCGCCTTTCGGGTAGCAGGCCACGGCGAGCTTGAAGGCGTCCCCCTCGGCACCCCCGTAGCGCGTGAACAGGTCCTGCAGCGTCGACTGCAGGTCGTGCAGGAACTCCTGGCGGCGCTCGGTCGGCACCCGGATCTCGCCGGAGACGCCGATGGACGGCAGCTCCGGCGCGGTGCGGTCGAGCGCCGCGACGTCGGCCTGGACCTCCTCCATCAGGTCGAGCAGGTAGCCCAGGCTCAGCTCGTCCCGGGCCCGGCGCAGCCCGCCGATCCGCCCGACGAGCCGCGGCGAGAGCCAGTACGACCGGGCGGCGGCCTGGTAGATGCCCTCGCTGATGCCGCGCACCTTGCGGGTCGAGACCTGCTCGACCAGGCCGGCCGCCGCGAGCTGCTTGACGTGGTAGTAGACGCGCTGCGGGGTCTGCCCCAGCAGGGCGGCGACCTCGGTGCAGGTGCGTGGCTCGGCCAGTTGCCGCAGCACCTCCACGCGCTGCGGCTTGAGCAGGGCCTCGGCCTGCTCAATCTGCTCCAGGTACAGGACATCTCTCATGGCAAAATCAGTTTGTACGTACAAAACTTCTTTGTCAATAGGAATGACGAGAGGGGCGGCCGCGCGGCCGCCCCTCTCGTCAGATCGTCACGGCGTCCAGTCGGGGCGCAGCGGGTAGCCGTTGACGCCGTCCGGCCCGTTGTGGGTCGCGAGGACCTGGTGAAGCTGGATTCCGTTGCGCTCGAACGCCATCCGCGAACCGGCCATGTAGAGCCCCCACACCCGGGCCGTGCCGTGGCCCACCTCGCCGACGCAGAAGTCCCAGTGCTCCACCAGGTTGCGGCACCAGCCCGCCAGGGTCAGCGCGTAGTGCTGCCGCAGGTTCTCCTCGTGGTGCACCTCCAGCCCGGCGTCGTGGATCTCGCTGACCAGCCGGCCCGGCCCGGCCAGCTCGCCGTCCGGGAAGACGTACCGGTCGATGAACGCGCCGGAGCGGTGCGGGGCCCGGTTGTCCGCCCGGGTGATGCAGTGGTTGAGCAGCCGGCCGCCCGGCCGCAGCCGGTCCCGCAGGAAGCCGAAGTAGGCCGGGTAGTTGCGCACCCCGATGTGCTCGGTCAGCCCGATCGAGGAGACCGCGTCGAACTGCTCGCGCGGGGCGTCCCGGTAGTCCAGGTGCCGCACCTCGGCCAGCTCGCCCAGCCCCTCCCGCTCGATCGCCGCCTGCGCCCACTCCGCCTGCGCCCTCGACAGGGTCACCCCCAGCGCCTTCACGCCGTACTCCCGGGCGGCGTGCCGCACCATGCCGCCCCAGCCGCAGCCGACGTCCAGCAGCCGCATCCCCGGCTTCAGCGCCAGCTTGTTCGCGACCAGGTCGTACTTGGCCTGCTGCGCCTGCTCCAGCGTGTCGTCCGGGCTGTGGAAGACCGCGCAGGTGTACGTCATGGACGGGCCGAGCACCTTCTCGTAGAAGGCGTTCGAGACGTCGTAGTGGTGGGAGATCGCCGTGCTGTCCCGGGTGCGGGAGTGCCGCAGCCCGTTCATCACCCGCTTCCAACGCGGCGACGCCTCCTGCGGCGGGGGCGGCGGCGGCATCAGCTTCTCCCAGCCGAGCCCCCGGACCAGGGCCAGCGCCTCCGCCACCGACGGCAACCGCAGCGGCATCTCGTCCTTGAGCACCCGCAGCGCCTCGTACGGGTCGCCCGGGTGGACGCCGTCCAGCCCCAGGTCGCCGCTGACGTACGCCCGGGCCATGCCCAGGTCACCCGGGGCGGTCAGCAGGTACGACAGGCCCCGCTCGGTGCGAATGGACAGGGTGATCCCGGCGTCGGCGGGGCCGACGGCGCTGCCGTCGTACCCGGTGACCCGGACCGGCAGCGCGCCGGTGGTGACCGCGCGGATCACGTCCGCCACGGTCGGGCTCGTGCGCCGGCCTCCCGCCGGCGGGCTGGACGGGGCGTTCGCCGCCCCCTGTTCACGGTCGATGAGGCTCATTGCCGTGCTACCGCCTTTTCATAGAGTCCGGTGAGCCGGTGGTCCGGGTCGTAACGGTCCTTCACCGCGCGCCAGGTCTCGCCGCCGTAGAGCCGGTCGAACGCCGCGCGGTCGTAGTACGCGTCCGAGTAGAGCGACTTGTGCCCGCCCGCCTCCGACACGGCGCGCTCGATCGCCCGGTTGACGTCGCCGTCGGCGGCGCCCTCAGCGATCGGCACGCTTCCCCAGAAGCCGATGTTCACATAGGTTTCGCCCGGTTGGAGGGGATACAGCGGCCAGGCCCGGGCGGATCCGGGGCCGGCCGGCTCCCGCAGCCGCAGCGGGCAGAGCCAGACCGGGGTCATCCCGACGTGCCGGGTGAACCAGCGCAGGAAGTCGGCGGTGCGGTCGAGCGGGATCTCCACGTCCTGCACCACCCGCTCCCGGGCCGGCCGGCCCGCCAGCGGTCGACCCGCGCGGCCACCTGGTGGCGGTGCTCCAGCCGGACCAGCCGGTGGTAGAAGTCGCTGCGCCGGTACCGGGCCGGCCAGAGCCGACGGACCACCGGGTGCTGCACCCCGAACGCCGCCGAGCACCAGAACCAGTCGGTGTCCCAGCGCCAGAGGTAGTCGTACGTGGTGAGGGCGTCCCGGGTGCGCCGGCGCAACGAGCGGTAGTAGATGTCCTGGCCGGTGTAGTCGCTGGGCCGCTCCGCGTCGTCGGTGAACGTCCCCAGCACCAGGTACGCCTCGCCGGGGCTGAACATCACCCCGTCCATCGCGTCGACCGGCTCGCCGGCCCACTCGCCCTTGGCGACCACGTCGCGGATCGCGTCGGTCAGCTCCTCCAGCCGGTTGAACCGGATGTTGCGCAGCGTCACGTACCGGCGGACCGGTTGCAGTTCGATGCGCAGCCGGGTGGCGTAGCCGAGGCTGCCCAGCGAGTTGGGGAAGGCCCGGAACAGGTCGGCGTGCTCGCCCTCCGGCCGGACGGTGAGGATCTCGCCCGTCCCGGTCAGCAGGTCCATCTCCCGCACCGACTCGTGCGGCAGGCCGTTGCGGAAGGAGGTGGACTCGATGCCCAGCCCGGTCACCGCGCCGCCGAGGGTGATGGTGCGCAACTGTGGCACCACCAGCGGCATCAGCCCGTGCGGCAGGGTCGCGTCGACCAGGTCCTCGTAGGTGCACATGCCCTGCACGTCGGCCGTGCGGGCGGCCGGGTCCACGGCGAGCACGCCGGTCAGGCCGCTGACGTCCAGCCCCGGGGCGCGGGGCGCGGACCTGGGCCGGAACAGGTTGGAGGTGCGTTTGGCCAGCCGTACGGGCTCGCCGGCGGGCACCGCGGCATACGACCGCCGCAGCGTGTCCACCGCCCGCTCATGATCACGGACAGCGTGCATGAGATCACATTACGCCCGACGCACCGGATCCGTGGGATGTCCACGGTGGCCATTTCGCGTCAGACATCCGACCATCGGGTTAGCGTTGCGGTCATGTCGTCCCCCGCGCTCGCCGCGCTCGACGCCGCCGCCCTGGCCTACCGGGTCATCCGGCACGGCCCGGTCACCAGCCTCGCGGAGGCCGCCGCCGCCCGCGGCGTCGCGGTCCCCGACGTGGTCAAGACGATCGTGGTACGCCGGGGCGAGGACGACCACCTGTTCGTGCTCACCCCCGGCGACCGGGTCGTCTCCTGGCAGAAGCTGCGGGCCCTGCTCGGGGTGAGCCGGCTGTCCATGCCGGACGCCGAGGCCGCCCGGGCCGCCACCGGCTACGAGCGCGGCACGATCACCCCGTTCGGCTCGACCACCGCCTGGCCGGTCGTCGCCGACGAGCGGCTGCGTGGCCGGGAGATCACGCTCGGCGCGGGCGAGCCCGGGGTGGCCGTCGCGGTGGACGCCGACGCGGCCGTCATGTGGCTGGGAGCCACGGTCGCCGACGTCACCGATCCCGAGCCCGCGCGCTGACCGCTGGCCGCCGGCGCGTGGGCGGCATAGCGTGGGCCCATGCCGAAAGCCGTCTGGAACGACCTGATCGTCGCGGAGAGCGACGACACCGTGGTGGTCGAGGACAACCACTACTTCCCCCGCGCGGCGCTGCGTGACGACCTGATCCGCGACTCCGCCACGCACACCGTCTGCCCGTGGAAGGGCACCGCCTCGTACTTCAGCCTGGAACACGACGGGAAGACCAGCGCCGACGCCGTCTGGTACTACCCGGACCCGAAACCGGAGGCGGCGATGGTGCGTGACCGGGTGGCCTTCTGGAAGGACGTCCGGGTCGTCGACTGAGTCACCCCGACACCGGGGCGGCTGGCCATCGGCGGTCGCGGTGGGTCAGGATGCCCCCATGTCCGACCCACACACCGACCCGCCCGGCACCGTGTACGGCGCGCGCCGCACGGCCCGCCCCGGCCTGCCGCGGGACCCGCTGCTGCGGATCGCGCTGGGGGTGGCGCTGGTGGGCGTACTGCTCGGGGCGTTCTTCGCCACCGGCGTGCTCGGCGGCGGCGACGACGAGCCGGTGCTGCCCGCGGCGGCCGCGCCCACCCCGCCGGCCGACGGGCCGACCGATGCGGCGCCGACC